>JAENWI010000104.1 GCA_016650115.1 Peptostreptococcaceae bacterium
ATTTATTGATTGTTTTTATGTTATAATTGCAAAGAAGAAAATTTGAAGAAAGATAATTGCAAGAAAAATAACGAAAAAAAATTATAGAATGAGGTATAGAGGATGAATAAAAGAGAATTAGACAATTTAATCTTAAACACTTATAACGGGCTTGAAAACAATAGTTTTTCCACTTTGGGCATGCCTAACAAGCCAATGTGGGAAGCACCTTTAATTGGTGTTGCTGCTGGAGATGACAACTATTTTGACTTTTTAAAGGAACACATCGGCGCTTTTCACTGGAGTCCCATCGATGCATTTCAACTAAAGTATGGAAAGACATCTGAAACAACGCCGGCCAATCTTAGAGTTGTTTCCATTGCTTTCCCTCAAACGATGGAAACCAAGGAAACTCAAATAGCAGAAACCCTTTGCCCTTCAAAAGACTGGATCGTTTCAAGGGGAGAATGGGAGCCATTGCTGAAAACCTTCAGCGGCAGGTTGGTATCAGCTTTGGAATCCAAAGGGATTCGAGCAGTTTCCATTGACCTGCAGCCAGAATTTTCAGTCGTGCGAACCGGTCCGTTAGGGTTGGCCTCCACCTGGTCCCATAGGCATTATGCACACGCAGCAGGGCTCGGCACCTTTGGATTGTCGGATGGTTTTATTACAGAAAAAGGCAAAGCTGTACGATTTACATCTTTGATTATTGAAACACCCGTGGAAATTACAGAGCGCCAATATACGGGTCCTTACGACTGGTGCTTGTATTACAAAAATGGCAGCTGTGGCAAATGCATCAACAGGTGTCCTATTCAGGCGATTTCATTTGAAGGTCACGATAAAAACACCTGTCTCGACTACGAAGACTACTTCGCAGAGCATTACTGGCCAGAAGGGCTAGACCGAAAAGATTATATTTTAGGCTGCGGCCTTTGCCAGGTGGGTATTCCCTGCCAGGACAAACGACCATAAACGGAGCAATTCAACAGTAATATGAATGCACGCAAAAAAGTTATCCACAGATGCCTGTGGATAACTTTTTTTAAACTTGAGCAATTGCAAGGGTTTCAAGAAACCCAAGCCCAATGTCGGATGCTTATAATGGGCTTACAAACGCGCGGTAAATTGCCTTAATCGTTGTATTCAGGTCTTTGTTTTCGACGCCGACGATGATGTTCATCTCGCTCGAGCCCTGATCTATCATACGAATATTTACTCCTGCATCAGCGAGTGCCGTGAACAGTTTCGCAGAAACACCAGGCCTTCTTGACATACCATAGCCTACGGTTGCTACAAGCGCCATATTTTCAAATACGTCTATAGTATCCGGCTGCAGCTTCCTACTAATTTCCTCCAGAATATCATCAAGTTTCCCATCTACTAGACTACTGGAAACAACCACCGAAAGAGTGTCAATTCCGCTTGGCATATGTTCTACCAGCACATCATAATCTTCAAATATAGCAAGAACCCTTCTTACAAAACCTTTCTCTGAACTCAACATGTTTTTGTAAAGAGCTATTACAGTGAAATCCTTACTACCGGCAATTCCTGTTACTATTCTACCGTCAGTATTTTCTTCCTGAGAAGTAATAAGCGTTCCCGGGTCATCGGGAATATTGGTATTCTTGATATTTATTGGTATATTTGCTATTTTCACCGGATAAATTGCATCTTCATGGAGCACCGAAGCCCCCATATAAGACAATTCTCTTAATTCTTTATATGAAATCCTCTTGATTGGCCTGGCGTCGGGAATAATTTTAGGATCCGCCATTAAAAATCCCGAAACATCCGTCCAGTTTTCATAAACATCCGCTTCCAATGCTCTGGCCACGATTGCTCCAGTAATGTCCGATCCGCCTCTTGAGAAAGTCTTAATATCTCCATTTGGCATTGAGCCGTAAAATCCAGGAATTACTGCTGTCTCATGCTTTGAAAGCTCCTTCTTAATACTTTCGTTCGTTTCCTCCGAAAGGAATCTTCCCTTTTCATCAAAATGGACCATTGCAGCAGCATCGACAAAATCGAAGCTCAAATAAGCAGCAGTTATAATCGCATTCAAGTATTCTCCACGACTGACGATATAGTCAGTAGAAGCACCTTTTCTCAAATGATCAATGATTACGCTAAATTCTTTTGTCAGATCCACCTTCGTTCCAAGATTTATAGCCATCGCTGTGAACCTGTCGCATATTACCTGAAAAACCTGTTCATATGGCAGGTTGTGCTCAATGTGGGTTTTACACAGGTAAAGCAAATCCGTAATTTTATTGTCTTCATTATATCGTTTACCAGGTGCAGAAACGATAATATATTTTCTGTCAGGATCCGATACAATGATATCTCTTGTTTTAGCAATTTGAATGGCGTCCGCTACAGAAGAGCCACCAAATTTTGTTACTTTTACGCCCATTTTTTTACCCCTACAGACCAGCTTCTTTTCTTAATATTTCTGCTTTATCTGTCCTTTCCCACGGAATATCTATATCTATTCTTCCAAAGTGTCCATATGCTGCAACCTGTCGGTAAATAGGTCTTCTTAAATCAAGAGTCTCTATGATTGCGGCCGGCCTAAGATCGAAATGCTTCCTTACCAGTTCGGTAAGTTTATCGTCGGCTATTTTCCCTGTGCCAAAAGTTTCTACTAATATTGAGACCGGATGTGCTACACCGATTGCATAGGCAAGTTCCAGCTCACATTTGTCTGCAAGTCCTGCAGCGACAATATTCTTTGCAACATATCGTGCTGCATAAGTTGCTGATCTGTCAACCTTTGTTGGATCTTTTCCGCTGAATGCTCCGCCGCCATGTCTGGAATATCCTCCGTATGTATCAACTATGATTTTTCTTCCCGTCAAACCCGAATCCCCGTTAGGTCCTCCTATTACAAATCTGCCTGTTGGATTCACGTAATATTTTGTTGCCCCATCAAGCAATTCTGCGGGAATGACTGGGTTTATTACAAACTCAATAATATCCTTCTTCATCTGCTCCATGGAAATGTCTGGGTCATGTTGTGAAGATATCAGCACTGTATCCACTCTGACAACCTGGTTATCCTCGTATTCTACTGTAACCTGAGTTTTACCATCAGGTCTCAGGTACGCTAATTTCCCGGATTTTCTCACATCAGCCAGCTGCTTCGCAAGTTTATGCGCAAGTGAGATTGGCATTGGCATCAGTTCAGGTGTTTCAGTACACGCAAATCCAAACATGATTCCCTGGTCTCCTGCGCCGATTGAATCATAGATTTCGCAACTTGTTTCCTCTTTGCATTCAAGTGCCTTGTCAACACCCATGGCAATATCGCTGGACTGTTCATGAATTGTTGTTAAAACAGCGCATGTATTTCCGTCAAATCCATATTCGCTCTTTGTATAGCCAATCTCGCAGATAACTTCTCTGACAATTTTGGGTATATCGATGTAACAGTCCGTCGTAATTTCTCCCATAACCATTGCATATCCTGTGGCTACTGTTGTTTCTGCAGCAACTCTGCCGTTTGGATCCTGCTCCATTATCGCATCAAGTATAGCATCCGAAATCTGATCACAAAGTTTGTCTGGATGTCCTTCAGTAACAGACTCAGATGTAAATAATCTTTTCATTTTTTCTCCTTTTCAGCTAGGGCCTGGTGGCGCACTAGCACTTAATTAAGGGCCTACTTCCCTTGCAGCGCCTTACTTATAATAAAATCCCCTTCTAAAGAAGAGGATAGATAAACAAATATTTCTCCCCTCATCTTTCTGATTTAGTCAGTAGGATTTAGCACCTTTTCTATTGTTTAAACAAATGTTTTCAAATGTTTAAAAAACAATACCTAGGTTGCTGGACTTCGACGGGCCTATTCCCTCAGTCACTCTCGATAAGGATTCTATTCAGTTTTTACAATTACTTTTAAATTATACCCGCTATATTCTGAATGTCAACAATTTTTTTAACAAGCCCATTATAAGCATCCTATATTGGGTTTGTTAAAATATTAACGCCTGCAGTTGGTGGGTTTCTTAAATTATCCCCTGTGGATAAGTTTTTTCAAATTTATATGAACAAACAAAATCCTGGTTGCTTATTCGGATGCTTATTCGGATGCTTATTCGGATGCTTATTCGGATGCTTATAATGGTTTGGCATTTTCTTCGTAAATAGGGTATAATAAATCATCATAAAATACAGATTAACAGATTAGAGGAGAGTGAATTGAAAAAGAGCGATTTAAAGATAATAGTAGGCGGGCTTTCAATGCCTGATATGATAATAAGCAGAAGGTTCTTATCCTCTTTTGTTACAAATACAAGACTGATGGGTGTGGTTGGCCTATATATCAACTGGGAAATAGAAACAAGGGATGGATTTTTAAGTATGCATCAATACTTTTATTATGATGCTGAAGAATTTGGATTTGAAACCTATAAGGCTATTTACGGTAATAATGTAACTGAATTATATATCGTTGAGCAAACCCTTATTGGAGGACTTGGCGGAGATAAAATAGATCTTCTGGAGGATGAAGCCAGTACCATTCTTCAACTGTTTGCTGAAGGCAGCCATACTCTTTCTGTTAACCTGCCAGGGAAAACCGATGAATACTCCTTTATTCTTGATAAAAAAATTGAGGATAAGGAAAAGCTTATTGAGGTTGTCATGGAAAAAATGTGCGGCCCAATTGAATCAAACTATCAGATAATAAACTACTTCCTTATGCGTTGTTTCGCAAAGGATTTTTTTGCTGCAGAGTTCCTGGTCATGGGTGATTTTGAAATAGACCTTTTCCCTGAGTATATAGCCTCCACCTTATGTAAAAATTCCATTAAAAGGATTAAAGGCGGTAATATCAGCATTTACAACTGCGAATCATTAATTGAAGAAGAAGGCCGTTATGATTTGCTTTTTTCAGAGGTTTCCATAGAAAATTTTAAAGTTGTTGCCTATACCAAAAAAACCACCCTCCGCATAAGCCCTCCTGAAGCAGGCCTTTTACTTTCAAGACCAGAATTTGTCACCTTATACGAAATAACTTTTGATCCGGAAAATTTCGACGAATTAATGGCGGAAGCCACTGAAAGTGCAATGGTCACCGCTCACGAAAACGGGAAGCTGCATCTTGCCTTCAATAAAAATAATGCACATGTAAACAAAAAAGAGTACCGCTTAAATGAAGATGTTTACGGTTTGTTTTACGTAACAGATTATGGGCAGCTGATTATTGCGTCCTATACAAAGCAAGGGATTCGAGCCCTTGAAAACGATCTCAAAAAAACCGCATTAAACAATTACCTGATGGAAACAGGGAAATTTGAATTTAAGGAACCTATTCTATATGAGTTTGTTAACAGCGATTTTGATGATTTTGAAGAGTTTTTAGATTTCATTAAATTTGAATAATATTTGACCTACTTCAGAATAATTTTCAACCTGATTTAGAATAATTTTCAACCTGATTTAGAATAATTTTCAACCTGGTTTAGAATAATTTTCAGCCTGATTTAGAATAGTTTTCAGCCTGATTTAGAATAATTTTCAACCTGATTTAGAATAGTTTTCAGCCTGATTTAGAATAATTTTCAACCTGGTTCGGAGAAATCCTCACCCGGTTTTTTGAATAATCATATGATATTTCATCATTCATTTTAAGGTTATATATTTTTAGTCAGTATATCAAATATCGACTTATTTATTTTTTTGACAGGTGCTTTTGTAATATTTGCAGCCACGACAATATGCATGTCAAGCGCCGGACAAATCCAGAAGCTTGCACGAAAACCGTCATCATTACCCTCATGACCGTACAAG
>JAENWI010000343.1 GCA_016650115.1 Peptostreptococcaceae bacterium
GCCAATTGCGCTTCAAATCGATAATTATTCCAGGATCTTTATTATCAGCTTCGTTCTTTCAGGTTTTTCCTGAGTAATTGTAAATGCCTTTTCAGCTTCTTTTGCGCCTTTTTCAATTTTATCTCTATCCATTCCATAAACTGATACCAGAACGTCACCCTTTGTCACCTTGTCACCAACTTTTTTGCTGATATATATGCCAGCTGAAAGATCAATCTGGTCTTCTTTGGTTGCTCTTCCAGCTCCGGAGTGCTGAGATGCCAAACCAATGGATCTGGCTCCGATTGACCATACAAATCCATCCGCAGTTGCCAGAACATCAATTTTTTCCTTGTATTGTGGAAATAAGGAATAATCATCCATTACCTTCGAATCTCCACCCTGTCCTTCAATAAACAGGCGGAGTTTTTCAAGTGCTTTACCATTATCCATTACCTCTTTGGCCATGCTATGTCCCTCTTCCATGGAAGAGGCTTTTTCACCGGCAAAAATCATAATACCTGCCAGTGTCATGGATAATTCGGTAATATCTTCAGGGCCATTGCCTTTTAATGTTTCAATGGCTTCGATCACTTCGTTGCTGTTTCCTACCGCCTTTCCTAAAGGCTGGCTCATATCAGTGATGACAGCAATTGTTTTTTTGCCATCCGAGGTCCCAATATCCACCATCAACTGTCCAAGCCTGGTGGCATCTTCTATATTTTCCATAAATGCCCCATTGCCGCACTTTACATCTAAAACGATTGCATCACTACCCGATGCCAATTTTTTGCTCATAATGCTTGAAGTAATCAGGCTAAGATTGTCTACCGTTGCCGTCACATCCCGCAATGCATATATTTTTTTATCGGCAGGGGCAATATGGGCCGTTTGTCCTATGACAGAAAGTCCTACCCTGTTCACTAACTCAATAAACGCCTTTGCTTCAATTGATGTTTTAAATCCTGGAATAGATTCCATTTTATCTACTGTTCCACCAGTAAATCCAAGTCCGCGTCCGCTCATTTTCGCAACCGGAACGCCGCAAGCCGCAGCCAGAGGTCCAACAACAAGGGTTGTTTTGTCTCCTACTCCACCTGTGCTGTGTTTATCAACTTTGATTCCCTTAATGGAAGAAAGGTCAATCACATCGCCTGAATTTTTCATTGCCTTTGTAAGCTGATAGGTTTCTTCTTTATCCATTCCTTTAAAATATATTGTCATCAAAAGTGCCGCCGCCTGATAGTCAGGAATGCTTCCATCTGTATAACCTTCAATAAAAAAAACAATTTCGTCTTCAGAAAGCTTGCCGCCTTCTCTTTTTTTCAGTATAATATCAACCATATTCATTGCTGTTTCCTCCAGCCTACTCCAAAACATTGCTTAAAAAGCTTTTACCAATTTTTAGGCTTCCAATTGATAGTATGTCAGAAATTGTAGCACCTATATCAGCAAATGTTTTGCCTGTGCCAATGTTCATTCCAGCCTTAATTTCCTGCCCGTATATAACTACCGGCACGTATTCTCTCGTATGATCCCAGCCGCTGTGAACCGGGTCATTCCCATGATCCGCGCAAAGCATCAAAATATCATCTTGCTTCATGGCCGAAATAATTTCCGGGAGACGTAAATCAAATTCTTCTATGGCCTGTCCATAACCAACCGGATCTCTTCTGTGACCGTATTTACTATCGAAATCTACCAGGTTGGTAAATATTAA
>JAENWI010000057.1 GCA_016650115.1 Peptostreptococcaceae bacterium
CATGGGAATTTTTGTAAACAATTCCCCGCATTCTGGGCATTTAAGTTTTGGTTTGATATATTCCATTTCTATTTTTGACCCTTCGCAAAGTGTACCTTTTGTTATGACATCGAAATACATTTGAATTGAATCACCTACAAATCCCGAGTATTCTCCTACAACTAAACTTACTTTTGTGACCCTTTTGTTGCCAGCCTCCAGACAATGCTTCTCAGCAATTTTAATAATCTGCTGAGTGATTGGATATTCGTGCATTTTCACTTCCTTTTTATATATATAAATTCAATACAATTACTACACTATCATACAATTATACGATTTTTTCAGACAACTTACAATTAGAATTTAACTGCATGTGTTTCTATATTTCCAATTAGATGTATTTAGGATCATCCAGCCAAAATCACAGAGCTCCAAAATTTCAAGTAAAACCAAGCAGCTGCAACGATTCAGAACATTTAAAAAAAAGTTATCCACAGAGTCTCTGTGGATAACTTTTTTTATAGATGAGCTTTTGCAACGGGTTTTGGCAAGCCCAAGCCCAGTATCGGATGCTTATAGTTGGCTTGTTTTGTATTTCTTTAAAGCATCAATCAGCTTAGGTATAATGACTTTAACATCACCAACAACACCTAAATCCGATACATCAAAGATTGCTGCTGTATCGTTCTTATTGATTGCAATTACGCAATCTGAACCTTCCATACCTGCAACATGTTGAATTGCTCCTGATATTCCGCAAGCCATATATAGTTCAGGCCTAACTGTTTTACCTGTTTGTCCAACCTGTCTTTCTCTTGCAATCCAGCCAGCGTCAACATTTGCTCTTGAGGACGAAATTTCTCCACCAAGAATATCAGCAACTTCCTGAAGTGTTGTGTAAAACTCTGGTGAACCTATGCCACGTCCGCCTGAAATCAGAACCTTGGCTTCAGTTATATCCACCTTCTTATGTTTTTCCTTTACAACTTCTCTGATTACAACATTCATGTCTGACGGTTCAAAATTGACTTTTAATTCTTTAATTTCCCCAGTTCTTGTATGATCTACAATCAGTTTCTTCATAACACCAGGCCTTACTGTTGCCATTTGTGGTCTGTAATGCTTACAAAGAATCGTTGCCATAATGTTTCCGCCGAAAGCAGGACGAGTCATAAATAACAACTTTTGCCCTTCATCCTCAGGTTTTGCTTTCCATACATCAATGTCAAGTTTTGTACAGTCAGCAGTAAGTCCGGTATGTACTCTTGAAGCCACTCTCGGAGCAAGGTCTCTACCTATTGAAGTTGCTCCGAAAAGAATTATTTCAGGATCGCATTCCTTAATAACTGCTGTAACTGCTTTTGTATAAGGTTCTGTTACATATTCTGCAAGCATCTTATCTTCAATAACGACAACAGAATCCGCACCTGCATCAATCAGGCTTTGTGCTTTATCTTTAATATGGTCTCCTATCAGGATACCTACTACCTTTTGTTCTAAATCTGCAGCAAGCTTTGTAGCTTCCCCAATAAGTTCAAATGCTACTTTGGCTATTTCGCCATCTCTTTGCTCTGCTACAACATATATATCTCTACTCATTTTAAAGGTTCCTCCTTCTCTCTACTAAATAATGTGTCTTTCATCAAGCTTCGCAATAATTGCTTCTACAGCTTCATCCGGGCTTAAATCCTTCAATATTGTTCCTGTGCCCTTCGCCTGCTTTGTAAATGATTTAAATACATTCGTAGGTGATCCCTTTAAACCAATATATTCCGGAACCAACTGATCTTTTAAGTCGTCATAACCTAACAACTTAACATCTTTTTTATAAGCATCAATAATTCCGCCGGCATGCATATATCTTGGTGTTGCTAATTCAGCCAATGCTGTTAACAGGCAAGGCATTTTAACTTCTATGATGTGATATCTGTCTTCAAATTGTCTCTTAACAATAACCTTGTTTCCATCTTCAATGTCGTAAATTTCTTCCGCATAAGAAACCTGAGGTATTCCTAATGTTTCTGCAATCTGAGGCCCTACCTGCGCTGTATCTCCATCTATTGCCTGCCTGCCAGTGATTACAAGGTCATATCCGATATTTGTTAGTGCTGCTGAAATAATAGATGCCGTTGCCCATGTGTCAGAACCGCCAAACTCTCTTGCTGAAACTAAATACGCTTCATCACATCCCATTGCAAGTGCTTCTCTAAGCGCAACATCAGCTTGTGGAGGTCCCATACATACAACTGAAACAGTCCCACCGAATCTTTCTTTCAATATAAGTGCTGCTTCGATACCAGACTTATCATCATGATTGATGATGCTTGGCACGCCGTCTCTTATTAGTGTATTTGTGATCGGATCTAACTTGACTTCATTAGTATCCGGTACTTGCTTTATACATACAACGATTTTCATTGTTATTACTCCCTTCAAAGTTTAAATTTAGAATATTTTCATTGATCCTGCGATTACCATCTTCATTACTTCTGATGTACCCTCGTAGATTTCTGTAATCTTAGCGTCTCTAAGCGCCCTTTCTACTGGATATTCTCTGCAGTATCCATATCCGCCCATTAACTGAACTGCTGCTCTGCACACATCATTTACCATTTCTGATGCAAACAATTTAGCCATTGCGGCATTCTGTGCAAAGTTCTCATGATCATCCTTTGAAACTGCAGCTCTCCATGTAAGTAGCCGTGCAGCATCAATTTGAGTTTGAAGTTCAGCAATTTTGAATTGAGTATTTTGAAATGATGAAATTCTTTTCCCAAACTGTTTTCTTTCTTTAACATATTTAATTGCTTCATTAAGCGCACCCTGTGCAATACCAACAGACTGTGCCGCAATCCCGATTCTTCCGCCATCAAGAGCTTTCATAGCGATTTTAAATCCTGCGCCTTCTTTGCCAATTCTCTGCGAAACCGGAACTCTAACATTTTCATAACTAACTTCACAGTTTTGAGCTGCCCTGATTCCCATTCTTTTAATATTTGGACCAACTGTTAACCCTGGCGTACTTTTGTCCATTACAAAACATGAAATTCCCTTTGTTCCAGCCGACTTGTCAGTCATTGCAAACATTACAAAAGTGTCCGCAAACCCCGAGTTTGTCGTGAATATTTTTGTTCCATTGATAATGTAATGGTCTCCATCAAGTACAGCTTTTGTTTGCTGACCTGCTGCATCTGATCCTGCATTTGGTTCAGTTAATCCATAGCAGCCAGTCTTGGAGCCATCTACCATTGGTCTTAGCCACATTTGCTTTTGTTCTTCTGTACCAAATCCATCAACACATGAACATGCCAGTGAAGTGTGTACTGAAATAGTTATCCCAGAACTTCCGTCATGCTTTGAAATTTCTTCCATTGCAAGCGAATACCCTAAATAGTCTCCGCCTACTCCGCCGTATTCCTTTGAATATGGGATACCCATTAACCCGACTTTATGCATTTTTGCTAGAAGTTCCATGTTGTATATTTCGGTTTCATCCATTTCTTCTGCAAGGGGTTTCACTTCATTTTCTGCAAATCTACGAAACATTTCTTGCTGTAGTAAATGCGTTTTGTTTAACTTGAAATCCATTTTTGTTTTTCCTCCTGTTTTTATCTTTTGTAATTTGATATCAGTTATTCTTTTTTTATAATTTGTATTTTAATTTCTTTTGCCTTCAAAGTGAAGTCTTATATCATTAGACTATATGTTTTACTAAACAACGTCAATAATATTTTGACAATACTTTACTGTACTTTACTGTCATCAACATTTATTATACATACACAATATATATTTAATACCAAAGTTTCTTGTATAGCTCTTCTATTTCATCTTCATTTGGAATTCGTCTTGTATTGCCAGGACTTCCACTGGCCAATGCATCCGTAGCCATTTTAGGTATAGCTTTAAAAAAGTCTTCTCTGCTTATTCCGAATTCTGCCGGTGATGGGATATTTAGCGTTCTAAGTAATGCTATTGTTGCTACAACAAATGCATCTGCACCTTCATCTGGCGTCATGCCTTGTCTGAAAACGCCTATTTCCTTAGCAAGATTGTTTAGCCTTGCTGTCGCTCCCGGTTTAATATATGGAAGACATACTTTCAGCAGCATCGCATTTGAAAGGCCGTGAGGCACATGGAACATGGCTCCAATAGGTCTGCTCATACCATGGACTACGGTAACTGATGCATTACTGAAAGCTATTCCGGCTTCAAGTGCTGCAATAGCCATTTCTCTTCTTGCCTGAATGTTTGATCCATTTGAATACACTTCATAAAGGTTGTCAAAAATTTTCTTAATAGCTGAAACTGCGTAAATATCACTCATTGAAAAGGCTTTTAAAGAAGTATAAGCCTCTATCGCGTGGGTAAGTGCATCAACTCCCGTTGCAGCCGTCACAGCCGGCGGTGCTGTAAGTGTAAATACCGGGTCAACAATTGCAAGGTTTGCAATAAGTTTTGGGTCATTTAACAACATTTTTACATCAGTTATGGTATTTGTAATAATAGATACTTTTGTTGCCTCAGAACCAGTTCCTGCTGTAGTTGGAATTGCAACCAGCGGTGGTAATATGTGTTCTATTGCCTTGCCGACATAGTCACAAATACTTCCTCCGTTCTTAACAACCGCACCAATTGCCTTCATTGAATCCATCGGGCTGCCGCCCCCAATTCCAATGATGAATTCGCATTCTTCATTTTTATAAATTTCAACACCCTCATCAACCATGGAATGCGTTGGTTCGCAATTTATTGCTGAGTAGACAACATATGAAACCTTAATTTCATCTAATGTGTCTGTTAATTTTTTTACATTGCCAAGCTTAACCATCATATCATCTGTAACGATAAGCGCTTTTTCACCATAGCTCTTAAGATGTTGCGCGCTCATCTGTAAAGCTTTTTCACCAGAAATAATAACCTGCGGTATCGAGAATAAGTTTGCCATTTTAAACCTCCATTTAGTAATAATTTTGTTATATTTTTAACATTATTATAATATGTCGATAGAATAATTTCAATAGCTTTTGACAAATATTTAACGTAATTTGCATGTATACACAATACAATGTCCTTTATTATATAATTTTCTAGTGATTTTGGGCATTTATTGCATTTTCCACTTGATAAATGATTATCAAAGTGTTACTATCAAAAGTATGATATAGATTGCGTTCGACATTAAGGAATAGTATAGTTTAATTTAATTAAAGGTTTTTTAAGAATAGAATTAAGAATAGAAAGGAAGTAAATTATGTTTGAATATTTAAAGTATGAGGTTAATAATAACATCGCAACTATTACCGTTAACAGACCGAAAGCACTAAATGCTTTAAGTGCAGAGGTTTTAGATGAACTTTTTGAAGCTTTTATGGCTGCAGAAAATGATTCTGACGTTGGCGCCGTAATATTAACTGGAGAAGGAAGAGCTTTTGTAGCTGGTGCAGATATTTCTCAAATGGTGGTGCTTACCGGTATTGATGGTCAAACTTTGATGAAAAAAGGTGCATTAGTAATGAACCATATCGAAGAAATCAGTAAGCCTGTAATAGGAGCAATAAACGGATTTGCTTTAGGTGGTGGATGTGAGCTTGCCATGGCGTGTGACATTAGAATCGCATCTGTTAATGCAAAATTCGGTCAGCCAGAAGTGAATCTTGGAATAATTCCCGGATTTGGAGGAACTCAAAGGCTACCAAGACTAGTTGGAAAAGGTATGGGTAAATATCTGATGATGACTGCTGAAATTATTAATGCTGAAGAAGCTTTAAGAATAGGCCTTGTTGAAAAAGTAGTTGCTGCAGAAGATCTTATCTCAACATGTGAATCGATTGCAAATACAATCATGGGGAAAGCACCACTTGCAATAAAAGCTCTTAAGGTTGCTGTTAACCAAGGCATTATGCTTGACGTAAAAACTGCTGTTGCTTTAGAAGGAGAAGTTTGCTGTGCCCCATTCTGTTCCGAAGACAGAAAAGAAGGAATGAATGCTTTCCTTGAGAAACGGCCAGCAAAATTCGAAAGCAAATAATTGTTTAAATACAAAAGTATATTACAAGAAGTAATTTAAACAAACACTAATCTAAATAGATAATAACTTATATAACTATATTGGGATTTATGGAGTTGAAATATGCGTACTAAAAAAATATTAACGGCAGTTGAAGCTGCTTTATTAGTTAAGAACCATGACACCATTGCAACTAGCGGTTTTGTTGGAAGTGGCTGCCCTGAAGCTTTAACAAAGGCTTTAGAAAAAAGATTTCTTGAAACAGGAGAACCAAATAATCTCACTTATTTTTTCCCCGGTTCACAAGGAAACAGAGATGGCAGAGGCGCAGAGCATTTCGCCCATAAAGGCCTGTTAAAAAGAATGATTGCAGGCCATTATAATACTGCGCCTGCAATTGGAAAAATGATTTTAAATAATGAATTAGAAGGCTATAATTTTCCACAAGGTACATTATCCCAGCTTTGCAGAGATATAGCCGCTCATAAAATCGGTACCATTACCCACGTTGGTTTAAACACCTTTGTAGATCCAAGGTTGGAAGGCGGAAAATTAAATTCAGTTACAACTGAAAATCTTGTTGAGCTTGTTAATATTTTAGGTGAAGAAAAATTGCTATATAAATCTTTTCCTATAAATATCGCATTCATTAGAGGTTCCTATGCCGATGAACTTGGTAATGTTACCATGCAAAACGAGATTGGACCTGGGGAAACCACTGCAATTGCCCAAGCAGTTAAGAACAGTGGAGGCATTGTAATTGCTCAAGTTGAAAAGATTGTAAAGGCTGGGACCTTGGATCCAAGGCTTGTAAGGCTTCCCAAAATATATGTGGATGCACTTGTTATCACCGAAGACCCTATAGATCATCAACAGTCATTCGGCTATGATTTTGATCCATCAGTCTGTGGAGACTTAACTGTTCCAGTTGGTGGGATTCCAATTCCCCCATTAAGCCCAAAAAAAGTCATAGGCAGGAGGGCAGCAACGGAGCTTTCTATTGATACGATTGTAAACCTTGGAATTGGAATCCCCGAATATGTTTCAGCTGTTGCAAATGAAGAGGGGATCCTAGATTGGATGACGCTTACTGTTGAAGCCGGGCCTATCGGAGGCGTTCCCTGTGGAGGCGCCCAATTTGGCGCATCTGTCAACCCTGAGTGCATTCTGTCCCATCATGAGCAATTTGATTTCTACGATGGTGGCGGTGCAGATTTCGCCTTCCTGGGGCTTGCGCAGGCAGATAAAGAAGGTAACATAAACGTAAGCAAATTTGGGCCAAGAATTGCTGGTTGCGGCGGTTTTATAAATATTACTCAAAATGCAAAAAGAGTTTTCTATTGTGGGACTTTTACAGCTGGTGGCTTTGTGGCAGACATTAAGGATGGGCAACTTGAAATTCTTAAAGAAGGTGCTGAAAAGAAATTTTTAAACCATGTTGAACAAGTTACATTTAGTGGTGCCTATGCTGCAAAAAACAATCAGCCGGTTATGTATATTACCGAGAGGGCTGTATTCGAGCTTAAAAAAGACGGGGTTCACCTCATCGAAATAGCGCCTGGTATTGATCTTCAAAAGGATATCTTGGATTTAATGGATTTTGTTCCAAAAATGGAAGTTGCGCCTAAACTAATGGATGCAAGAATTTTTACAGATGAACTTATGGGTTTAAAAAATAAATAAATCATC
>JAENWI010000427.1 GCA_016650115.1 Peptostreptococcaceae bacterium
CCTGATTTTTCATTGTAAGCAATGATGGCCTTTGCTCTTGCTCCTCCAGCTGATGTCCCGAGCTGCAATAGTTGAGCATAAGTAACGTCACTTTCTGCTGACAAAACAACGTCCATCTTTCCTTCTAATATTGCTGAAGCAAAATCTGACATCCTTTCCAGGCTGATCTGTTCATTAATATCTGTGTGTTTGTTAATTGCGGGTTCATATTCCAGTGCACCCATCCCACGTTTGCCAGTATAACATAATCGTTCTACGACATTAAAAGAGCTAGGTGATCTACCCTCCGAAGCAAGCCACTGATTAATAACGGCATTACCAAAATTATCTGGTAATGAGTCCGCCATTAAACCTGGAACGCCTTTAAATGATGATTTTGCTAATTCAGGAAACTCGTATACTCTGTTTGATAAGGGCATCATGATTGGGGCGACATTGATGCCATAGCTAAGAAAGTCATTCGCATATTCAAACGACACACATCCTTTATTCTCGTTTAAGTGAAAAACTCCTACTGGTGTTCCCCAGAGTTTTACAGTTGCGGTTGTCGTCATTTCGATTCATCCCCCCATTTAAAGTTTTTTTTCGAGGTTTTAAGCCCATTTTTGCTTGCCCGTTTTCTTTGTGGTGTAACTGATTTCTCTTTCAAGTAATAAGAAGGTCTCTCTGTTGGATCTGGTATGAGTAGGTCAAGATTTGAATCTAAACCAAGAGCCATAAGCACTTTTATTAATGTACTGAGTTGTACATCCTCTCCATTTTCCAGATTCGTTATACTTCGCCTAGAAATGCCTGTTTTATCGGCTAGTTCCTGTTGGGATAGTGGATAGTCAATTCTATATGCTTTCAGTCTTGACGAAATCTCGGTTATCGCAGTTGCAGAAGACAAATATTTACCCATTATTCCACCTCATTTCATTTAGATATATTCTATACAGCCATTATATCTTAAAATATATTAAAGTGCAATATATTGCTCATTAAAGCTTAAAATTATATTTAAAGAGTATTATATTGCTCATTATTTCAAGAAATAATTCCACATTGGATTAACGGTTTAATTGCAATAAAAAAAGGTTGTATAATTAATTATACAACCTTTTTATGTGCTATTTTATGCATCATTTTCGTTTTTGCACCCCAAAACGAAACCCGTTGTAATTAAAAGGGTGTCTTTGGGAAATATATTGGATTATATTTCTATTTTCGTTTTTCAGATGAACAAGGATTCTATTTCCAATTAATCTCTGCCTTTTTTCTAGGAACCGTTCTAAAATACTTCACGTCAGGATAACCAACCACCATACATGTAACCATTTTTTTATCGTCAGGCAATCCAAGAAA
>JAENWI010000117.1 GCA_016650115.1 Peptostreptococcaceae bacterium
ATCTTTGCCCTCATACCCGGCAAGCAGCTTCGGAAGAACCTCTTCAACCTTGCCGCAAATGAATTCAGCATTGACTGCCCCATTGATTGTAGCATTTCTATTTGCATCAAGCACTGCTGATTTTATAGATTCAATTCCAATAACTCTTTTCGCATTTTCAGCACAGAATATACCTATTGTTCCCACTCCGCAGTAGAGATCCAGAACAGTTTCTGTTCCTGTCAGTCCAGCATATTCTGCTGCTTTTTTGTATAGTTTATTCATCTGTACCGGATTAACCTGATAGAATGAATGTGGTGAAATTTCAAACTGAAATTTTCCGACTTTTTCTAAAATTGAAGGTTTTCCGGCAATTATAATGCATTCCTCACCCATTATTTCTGCAGACTTTTTCTTGTTTACATTTATTACAACACTTTCAAGTGAATATTCCACTCCATCGGCTCTTGGAGGCAGTTCATTTATTACTGCATCCATCATTTCTACCATCTTTTCGCTATTCGGTATAGTTTTTCCATTTACAACAATCATAGCCATTACTTCGCCTGTATTCATTGCTGTTTTAACAATAAGATGTCTAAAAAGTCCTTTTTCCCATTTAGGATCATATGCAAGTATATTGTCCTGCTTCATAAATTTTCTTAAAGCATCTGCAACTGCTTCTGATGCTTCACTTTGAAGAAGACACTTTCTGCAGTTAACGACACTATGAGATTTAGCTTTATAGAATCCAATTGCAATGCTGCCAATATTCTCTTGTAATCCACCTTTTTTTGTAATAAGGCCACCACCACTTATTGGCATTTGTGCCTTGTTTCTGTATCTGAATGGCTGGTCTGTTCCTATGATTGGATTGATTACAGGATTTTCCAATCCACCTAATCTTGTAAGTCTGTCCAAAATCATTTTTTCCTTCCATGCAAGCTGTGCATCATAGGAAAGTTCGGCTAATGTACACCCGCCGCATTCTTTCGAATACTCACAGGTTGATGCCACTCTATAAATCGAAGGCTTATTTATTTCAACTAGCTTGGCAAAACAATAATTCTTTTTTACTTTTGTTATTTCTGCGGTAATCTTATCTCCAATCACTACTCCGTCGACAAACACGGCAAGACCTTCGATTTTTCCAATTCCTTTTCCTTCATTACTCATATCAACTATATCAATAGTGACGATTTGTCCGTTTTCCATTTTTTCTCTCTTTCTTAATAAAACCAATTATATTCTCTGCTATTTGGGCTTCTCTATAAATCTTCTAATATCCTATCATACAAATCCGGTCGGTATGTTTTAAATCTTGCTGGTTTTAATTTATCATCTGTAATAGCATGTTTTGTGCTTCCGGTTACAAGTAATTCGCCTGTAGATTTCCTTCGTATTTCATAATTAATCACTACAGTAGCAGCTTTTAGTTCGCTAATCCAGGCGCTGATTTCAAGAACATCATCGTAATATGCGGGCAACTTGTAAGTGCATTCCACACTGGCTACCGGAAGCCAGAATTTATCTTTTTCTAGGACTGAATACGGAAATCCTATTTGTCTCAAGTACTCATTTCTTCCAATCTCAAACCATTTAATATAATTTGTGTGATATACAATCCCCATTCCGTCTGTATCTGCAAACAATACTCTTATTTCACTTTTATACTTTTTCAATTTATTTCTCCTGTAATGCTTTTGTCATCCTGTATGGCTCTGGCTGATTTTGCTTATTTTAGTTTTTTAGCATATTCTTCTATTTTAACAAACCTTTTATTGATACCTGATTTTTTCATTGGAGGATCCAGCATTTCGGCCAGTTCAGTTAGTGATGCATCAGGGTTTTCTATTCTAAGCTGTGCAACTTCATAAAGTTTATTTGGGAGAACATCCAATCCCTTAATTTTCTCTATTTTCCTTATGTTTTCCATCTGCCTGTCTGAGGCATCCAACGTCTTCTCTAGATTTGCGCTATCACAATTATTAATTCGATTTGTTTTGTTCCGCATTTCCTTAACTATTCTTGTGTTTTCAAAAGCGAAAAGTTGGCCATGCGCTCCAAGAATATTCAAAATATCAATGATTTGATCTGAGTCTTTTACATAAACAACATAGCTTTTTTTCCTCTCAACGACTTTTGAACTAATCCCGCTAAAACTGTTGATTAGTTTTTTTAAATCGTTTGCCAGGATTTGTGTATTACATAGAAACTCAATATGATAAGCTTTTTCAGGATCTGTTAAAATACCCGTACCAAGGAATACCCCTCTTAAATAAGCTTTCCTGCAGCATTTTGTTTTAATCAGATTTTCATAAATTCCATCACTGATGTAATTAATACCCTCTTTAACCATAAGTATCCCTGTTTCGCGTAATATTTGTTCACTCATTTCAGGAACGCTAATTGTCAGCAGGTAGGAATGCCCTTTTTTTAGTGATGTTCCTTGACCAATTTCAAGTTCTGCTTCTGCAGAAAAATATTCCTTAATCATTTTTTTAAAATGACGTGCAACCGCAGGATTTTCTGTACTGGTTACCAGCTTCACCTTCCCGCCGCCGGCAAGCCTTATACTGCCACACATGCGAATAAAACCCGAAATTTCTGCCAGCATGCAGCATTTTTTTTCTTGGGTTAAATGAGCCAATTCATTTTTTGTATCTGTTGCAAACGACATCATTACCTCTGTATATTAAACCATTCCAATTAAAAAAAACTGACAGACACACTCTAATTGCATATCCATCAGTCAACTATGCCTTTTTTATTTCTTCGCAAGGCTTAAAATCTCACGGGCTTCTGTTGGATTTGCGATTTCTCTACCAAGCAGTTTAGCAAGCTTTACTACCTTTTCAACTAGTTCTCCGTTGCTCTTTGCAAGAACACCTTTTTCAATGTATAAATTATCTTCAAACCCAACTCTCACATGCCCTCCCATTATAATGGCGGCGGCGGCAAGTTCAAATTCAGCTCTTCCTATTCCGGCCGCAGTCCAAGTACAACCAGGAGGAATACTTCCAACCATAAACACAAGATCTCTAATTGTTGCTGTCATCTGAACTCCTAAAACAAAATCAAAATGTAATGGATGTTCAAGAAGACCCTTTTTATCAATTTTCAGAGCAATATCAATCATTCCCTTATCAAAGACTTCCAGTTCAGGTTTAATCCCTCTCTCTTTCATAAGTTTGGCAAAATTTTTAATTGTATTATCCGTATTAATAAAAATTTCATCTCCGCCAAAATTCAATGTTCCACAATCTAATGTTGCAAATTCCGGGGTTGGAACAATTTCAGTTGATTGAAGTCTTTCAAGATCTGACATTCCTACCGCTCCCCCTGTGGAAGGCTGAATGATAACGTCAGGGCAAACCTTATATATTGCATCCACAATCTCTTGAAATCTATCTTTGCTTTGTGTAGGTGTTCCATCATCCTGTCTGACGTGAAGGTGAATAACGGATGCACCGGCATCATATGCCGACTTAGCTTCTCTAACAATTTCTTCTTTTGTGTATGGTACTGCAGGATTATGTTCCTTTGTGACTTCCGCTCCACAAATCGCTGCAGCAATGATTAATTTTTCCATATTGAGCCTCCTTAAATCATTTGGTGCCTCTCAGATAGGGCCTGAGTGCTCCGTTTTTTATATCAACATATATTATACCATTATAAATCCCTGTGCTCAAGTGTAATTCTTCTTCCCTCTTTTTTAAAGATTTGTGCAAATTCATTAGCAATTGTCACTGACCTATGTTGTCCTCCTGTGCACCCAAATGAAATATTTAAAGAATATTTACTCTCTCTGATATATGCTGGTATAATTGAATTTATCAATTTATGAATTGTTTCAAAAAACTGCTTACTTTCCGGCTGCTTCATTACATAATCCCTTACCTTTTTATTATTCCCCGTAAGGCCTTTCAGGCTGGCAACATAAAATGGATTGGGTATAAATCTCATATCAAATACCATATCCGCCTCAAGTGGTATTCCATTCTTAAATCCAAAAGATTGAATATTAATCGTGAATGTTGAAATATCACCTTCCTCAGAAAAAATCTTTTTTATTTCTTCCCGCAACTTTAATGGTTTCATATTTGAAGTATCAATTACATAATCAGCAATGTCTCGAATTTCTTCTAAAAGATTTCTTTCTTTTTTCAAGCCTTCTCGTACTGATCCTGCTCTTGAAAGAGGATGCAACCGTCGTGTTTCTTTAAACCTTCTCATAAGTACTTCATCGGTTGCTTCAAGAAATATAATCTTTAAGTCTACGCCTCCCTGTTTTATTTCCTCAAGGCACATCTTTAAATCCGCGAAAAAATCGCCTCCTCTTATATCAACAACAAATGCCACCTTTTCAACAGGGCTGTTTTCGTTAATTGCTAATTTTAAAAAGTCTTTAATTAATGCCGGCGGCATATTATCTATACAATAATATCCCAAATCCTCAAGGCATATAACGCCCTGTGATTTTCCTGCACCAGAAAGCCCAGTTACAATTACAACTTCCATGTTCTCTCCAATCATTAATATTCTTCAATGTTTACAATACGTGACATTCTTATTCCTGCCTCAAGCGCTCTTTTAATTGCTTCACTGCAGTCTCCAATTCTTTCCGGCTTATGTGCATCACTGCTTACAATGAATTTCACCTTGGTTTTTGCAAGTATTTCAAGCTCTTCAATATTTAAATGCTCATGCCACGAACTGATTTCCATAAGAGTTCCCCGCCGCTCGCAGGCTACTCCTATTTTTAGAATATCAAAATCCGCCTTATCTCCTGGGTGTGTTAGTATTTTGATATCATTTTCCATAATGGCTTTAATAACCATACTTGTATTTTTATCTCGCAATTTCCCTCTTGATTCATCTGTCCATAAAGATTTTTTGATAACCTTTCTCACAATACTTCTGGCAAAATTATCCAGCGAATAGGCATTTAAAACCCCAAAATGATACCCCGCCAAGATGCAGTCAAATAATTTTGCTTCATCTTTGGTAATATCAAGGTTATTGTCTTTATCAATAATGTTTGCCTCAATTCCCAGTAATAATTGTATCTCTGGGTATATAAGTTTCAGCCTTTCAATCTCAGCCCGCATGACAGGTATGTTTTCTCTTTTTATTCCGTATGTTAAATGTCCAGGTCCATGGTCCGTAATAGCAATACCCGCCAGCCCATTTTCAATTGCAGCCTTTACATTTTCTTCAATTGTTCCTTTTCCATGTGAAAAAACTGTATGAGTATGATAATCATACCTGATTCTATAATTTTTATACCCTATC
>JAENWI010000036.1 GCA_016650115.1 Peptostreptococcaceae bacterium
GATGCTGAGTTCATTTATGAAAATTTTGATCAGTTTCAGATTGATATAGTCTTATTTTACCAGACAATGGACATTAATAAGGTGAAGAAGATGAATCTGGGACGAATTGGTGGTTCGTTTTATATTGACGGTACTTTTAGTGCAAGAACTGCGGCGTTGTCTTTCGATTATGCCGATTGCCCGGGGAGCAGAGGCGATCTGAATTTTACACAAGAGGAACTGAATGAATTTGTTTTAGAATGTTACGTAAATAAAATGCAGCTTGCACTTTACACTATTGGGGACATGGCGATAGAGCAGGCTATAACAGCCCATGAATATGCCACTGAAAAAACAGGGATTACTGGATTAAGACATCGGCTTGAGCATGTTGAGTTGCCTAGCAGTTCTCAAATAAAAAGAGCAAAAGAATTAGGCTTGATATTTTCAATGACTCCCACATATGAGTACCTATGGGGGGGACCAAATAAACTTAATGGAAAGCGTTTAGGAGAGCATTACAAAGATACCAGCCCACTCTGCGAAATAATATCAGAGGGTGTTGTTATTTGCGGAGGTTCAGATTGTGATGTAACACCGGCTGATCCTTTGCTAGGCATTTATTCCGCAGTCAATCATCCTGTAAAAAAACATAGAATTAGTGTTTATGAAGCCATTAAAATGTTTACTGTAAACGGTGCATACGCAATATTTGAAGAAGCTAAAAAAGGAACCCTTGAAACAGGAAAACTGGCAGATATAGTGATTTTGGATCAGGATATTTTTCATATCGGAGAAAATGGAATTAAAGATATTAAAGTATTAATCACCATAAAAAGTGGGAAAATAATTTTCAATGAATCAGAATAAAATATGAGGGCTTTCTATGCTGACAATTAATATGCTGGGAAAAGTTAATATTAATTATGAAGGAACAAGCATTGCTGATAAAACCAGCAGTAAACTTGTTGCTTTAATATGTTTATTAGTATTAAATAAAAGCCGGGATATGAGTAAGGAAAAAATTATTTCTTACCTTTGGCCTGACAGCAATGAGGAAGCCGCAAAGTCGAATTTACGTTTTAATCTTTGGTCAATTAAGAAAATCATACCTCAAGATGTAAAAGGGGAAGAGTTTATCAATGTCGGAAAAGATTATTGCCGTATCAATCAAAAGTATAAATTTTACTGTGATAAAATTGAACTGGATAAATATAAAGCGTACGGAGAAGAAGATATTGAAAAATTAATGAAGCTAAAATCTCTTCTCAAAGGTGATTTTCTAGAAGGACTATATTTGAGAAATTGCAATGATTTTAACGAATTGATTTTGTTTGAAAGGGTTGTATGCCAAAACAAACAGGTTGAGATTCTAAAAAAACTTGTAACACTTTATGAAGGCTTGGAAAAGTATGAAGAAGGCCTGCAAATATTAAATGAAATCGATGTCATTGAACCATATAATGAGAATTTTGCATTTCAGACAATTACCATGTACAGCAAGCTGGGAAATCGAGCAGGTGCGATCAATTATTATAAAAAATTTGAAAACAACTTGAGAAGAAATTTGAATATTTCACCTGATAAGGAATTGAAAATTCTTTACTCTAATCTGATAGAAGGTTCTCATGAAATAAAGAATAACGAAAGAGTTAATAATAGAAAGAAAAAACTGAACATTGAAAGTCACTGCATTAGTAATGTTGAGTATTTTTGGGTTTCAGATGTAATAAACAAAATAATGGAGAAAGGCGATGAAAAATATTTATTAGAAGTCGGTAAATGTATCATTAGTGATCTTGGATTTATCCAAAGTGATTTATTGTTAGAATACGAAAAACATTACGTCGCAATTCAAGATTGTTCAGTGGCTGTTCCGCCAGTGAGAATTATTAATGCCTTTATAAAGTTCTTGCTCCATGCAACAGAAATTTATGATATAAATATTAAAGTGGTTAATAAAGAGAATATGGATGTAGTGTCTCAAAATATATTAAACCATATCGAAACATTGAACAATGAAAGCATTTTTTTTGAATACTGAATTAATAGAGTCGCTTTCAGGAACATATTTTGACCCTGATGTTATAAATGCTTTCCTGGTTATTGTTAAATCGAGTGACAAATTATATTGAAAACAACAAATAATAATACCTAAAAATGTTTTGAGCCCCAATTTATGCCTTGCTCTTATTCCTGTAAAGTAGTAAAATAAATTGTTTTGTAGTTATTATTTTAATGTTTTAAGGAAATTAGGTAAAAAGAATGGATCAGGGATTAACGAAAAAGTTTGGGCTGCTTACTGCAATTGCCATGGTTGTTGGTATTGTAATAGGCAGTGGCGTTTTCTTCAAAGCGGAGAAAGTCTTAACAGCTACAGGAGGAAACCTTCCTTTAGGTATTCTTGCCTGGGTTATTGGCGGGGTCATTATGATTTCCTGCGCATACACTTTTGCAGTTATGTCAACAAGGTATGAGTATGTAAATGGTATTGTTGACTATGCTGAAGCAATGATGGGTAAAACATATGGCTATTACGTGGGATGGTTTATGGCATTGATTTACTATCCTACGCTGACATCTGTTTTAGCCTGGGTATCTGCCAGATATACGGCTGTTTTATTTGGCTGGGATATCACTGGAGGTCAGTGCATGACGATTGCAGGTTTTTATTTAATAGGGAGTTATGCCTTAAATGCATTGTCCCCGATTCTTGCTGGTAAATTTCAGGTTGGTACAACTGTAATAAAATTAATACCTCTTGGATTAATGGCAGTTGTTGGAACGGTAGTCGGACTGAATACAGGAATGACTATTCAAAACTTTACGACTTCAGTTGTCGAAGTAAATACATCTACGGCATTGTTCACTGCGGTTGTTGCAACAGCATTTGCCTATGAAGGCTGGATTATTGCAACAAGTATCAATGCAGAATTAAGAGATTCTAAAAAGAACCTTCCAATCGCATTGGTTTTAGGTACCATTGTAGTAATGGCAACCTATATCCTATATTACGTAGGCCTTGCAGGGGCAGTTACCAACGAAACGATGATGGCAGGTGGTCAGGAAGGTGCGAAACTTGCTTTTGCTACCATTTTCGGCGGGGCAGCAGGAACATTGATTTTTGTAGTTGTTATCATTTCATGTCTTGGAACATTAAATGGTTTAATGCTTGGATGTACCAGAGGTATGTATTCAATTGCAGCAAGAAATGAAGGTCTGAATCCTGAAATGTTCAAGCAAATTGACCCAATAACTAATATGCCTACAAATTCATCTATATTTGGCGTGTTACTCAGCGGATTCTGGTTATTGTACTTCTATGGAGCCAACTTAACAGCGCCCTGGTTTGGATTTTTCTGCTTTGACTCATCAGAACTTCCAATCGTAACAATATATGCATCATATATCCCAATTTTTATTGTTATGATTAGAAAAGAAAAAGATCTGTCGACTTTCAAACGTGTAATCATGCCATCCATAGCATTAATTGGCTGCGTTTTTATGATTGTAGCGGCGATATTCTCACATAAGATGGCAGTTGTAGCTTACTTAATAATATTTGCTGTAATCATGGGATTCGGAGCACTTGCAGCAAGAAGACATAAATAAAAACAACAACATTCATACAGCATAAAGGAAAGCACAAAGGGCTGGGTTGCCTTTTGTGCTTTCTTACTAATCAGTTGATGAGGCTAGTTGAGACAAGCAGAAAATTAAGAAATTTGTAAGATTGATATAACCCTTTTGTTAAGAAATAGGAAGTATGATATGTGTATAGGAGGGAATGAGAGAAGTGATGAATATTCTGGTTTGCGATGATGAAGTGGAAATAGTTGAAGCAATTGAAATATACCTTAGAAATGAATCATATAATGTTTTAAAGGCATATGACGGAATTGAGGCAATTAATCTTTTAGAGAAGAATGATGTACAATTAATTATAATGGATGTAATGATGCCTCGAATGGATGGGGTTCGTGCGGTAATGAAAATACGTGAGGCTAGCAATATCCCAATTATCATGTTATCAGCAAAATCTGAGGACTATGATAAAATCACAGGATTAAATATCGGTGCCGACGATTATATTACAAAACCGTTTAATCCGCTAGAAATGATAGCCAGAGTTAAATCACAATTACGAAGGTACACAAATCTTGGTAGTATGGAGATTAAAAAGGGAGTTTTTAAATCAGGGGGGCTTGAGGTTGACGACGAGCAGAAATCCATCGTAGCAGATGGTGAGCAGGTTGATGTAACTCCAATCGAGTACGGAATCATAAAATTATTAACCGAGAGTGCAGGCAAGGTGTTTTCCATTGAACAGATTTATGAGGCGGTCTGGAAAGAAGCGGCATATAATCCTGAAAACACAGTGGCGGTACACATCAGAAGGATCCGGGAGAAGATAGAAATCAACCCGAAAGATCCAAAATACTTAAAGGTGGTATGGGGAATTGGATATAAAATCGAAAAACTTTAACAAAGTTTTATATGGAACAAGTTTTATTCTATGTATTGTCAGTTTTCTGACAGGAATTGTGGGTAGTATGCTTTTGATAGAGACGAGCAATCGACAACACATAATGAACGGTATAACTCAGGCAGCAGACAACCAGCAAATTTATGTAATGATAATCATTGCTGCCAGTATTGTATGTCTTGCGTCATTTATTTATCTCTGTTATGCAGTTGGAGAGCGTGATGAAAAGTGTAATATTATTATTGAGACCATAGACAAGATGTACACGGAAGTGAATCTTTTTTTAATCGCTTTGCTTTTGGGCGTTGGTGGAACGGGATTTGGACTGCTGGCTTATGCGGCGGTATTAGAAACGATTGGCGGGAATCATTCTCTTGTATATAGATCTTACATAAATCAGTTGTATATATTTGATGCTGGCATCATACCGGTTCAAATGGTGGCAGGACTCGCGGTTGTGGTTGGAGTGGCATTGGCGGCGATTGGGTTATTACTAATTATGTCTGATGTCAGGAAAATAAAGGCGGGAATATTAATAAAAACATCTTTAATAGGAAGAGTTGCATTAATCCTTTATGGCAAGATTAAATATATTTATAACAGTGGAAGTGCTATGCAAAAGGTTGTTCTGATAACTCTTGGCATTTGTCTTGCTTCTGCAGTAACCCCTCTTGCCCCAGTCGTATTTATACTGATATTGATCATAGCCCCAAGATGGATCAAGAAATATGAAGCTGTAAAAAAAGGTGTTGATGAAGCCAAAAACGGGAACTTGAACTATAAAATCCAAGTGGAATCAAACGAGCAAGGTGAACTTGCTGATTTGGCAAGAGGCATTAACCGTATCTCCGAAGCATCTCTTTTAGCCGTCAAGAATGAACTGAAGAATCAGCGGTTAAAAACTGAGCTTATATCAAATGTTTCCCATGACCTGAAAACGCCTTTGACGTCAATGGTTACCTATTTGGATCTGTTGAAAACTGAAGGCCTCGACAGCCCCAATGCACCTCATTACCTGGATGTCATAGACCGGAAAACGGCAAGATTGCGACAATTGACGGAGGACTTGTTTGAAGCGGCAAAAGCTTCCAGTGGAGCAATTCCTGTGAGATTTGAAAAGGTAGAAATGCTTTCCATTATAAACCAGGCCTTGGGAGAGTTGTCAAACACAATAGATAATGCAAATCTGAAATTTATCATCAACTGCGAATCAGAAAAGTATTATTTAAAAGCAGATGGGCAGCTTCTTTGGAGAGCACTGGAAAATATCATCAATAATGCTGCCAAGTATGCCCTGGAGGGATCAAGGGTATATGTGGATATTAAGCAGAAGACGAATAAAAAAGGAGAAAACCCAATGGTGATCATGGAGATGAAAAACATTTCCAAGGAACCTTTAAATATATCACCTGAAGAATTAATGGAGCGATTTGCAAGAGGTGACGAAGCCAGAAACACAGATGGCAGTGGCCTTGGTCTGTCGATTACAAAGGATTTGATGAAACTTCAGGGTGGCTGGTTTGAAATAAAAATAGATGGAGATTTATTTAAAACAGTTTTAATGGCTCAGGTTTATAATAGCCAGGAACCGGAATCAGTTCCAGAAGCTGAATTGGTTTCAGATCCGGAATTGGTTCCAGAAGCTGAATTGGCTTCGGAAGCAGAATTAGTACCTGAAGAAGAAGCTGAAGCGGCAACTGAAAATAATTCAGCGATGAAACCGGAAACCTGAAAAAATAACTCTAATTTATAAAATCAGATGGAAACCCTCTAATGCGGTGTCTTTGAAAGGGACTGCAAAGGAGGGCTTTTTTAGGCGTATTTCCGCACATGTTATTTGACAAAAAAGGAAAAATGTGGTAATAATTATAGTGCCAACGATATATTCAAGGTTGTAAAGTCTTCATAATAGTTTATAATAATATAGAGAATTAAAAGTGCTTAACTTTTGATTCAAGCTGTTAAATTATTTTAGGAATGTTTGGAAATAGGAGAAAATATGAAGGAATTATTTATTTCAATGCTAAAAACAGATGATGAGATACAGGAATATTTTATTGTTAAGTCTGTTGCTATAAAAGTGGGTGCCAACAATAAGCAGTATCTTGATTTACTGCTGGGGGACTCGTCCGGAGAAGCACCTTCTAAAAAATGGGACATATCAGATGGAGAATTGTCAGCAATTAAGGATATTAAGGATGGAGACATTGTAAAAGTCAAGGCAATTGTAACCTCATGGAACGGACAAAAGCAGATGAAGATTGGCAGAATCAGAGTAATAAATGAGCAGGATGAAATAAATTATATTGATTTCATAAAGGCAGCACCTGAAGATCCTAAAGAAATGTATGATTACATTTATGGAAAAGCATCGGGATTTGTAGATAAGGATTTAAACGCTCTTTGCACAAAACTGCTTACTGATAATAAGGAAAAACTAATGTACTATCCGGCAGCTCAGAAAAATCATCATGCGCAGAAATCGGGGCTTCTTTACCACGTGAAAAGAATGCTGATGACGGGAGAATTTGTCTGCCAGGTATACACAAATTTGAATCATGAACTTGTTATGGCCGGTGTTATACTTCATGATATAGAAAAACTGAATGAGATTGAAGCAGATGAACTGGGGATGTCTTCCGGGTACTCTTTTGAAGGCCAAATGCTGGGGCACCTTATCCAAGGGGTAAAGCTTATTGACAGGGTTGCTGCAGAAATCAACATACCTAGAGAAAAAACTATTATGATTGAACATATGATATTGTCACATCACTATGAACCAGAATTTGGAAGCCCAAAGAAACCACTGTTCCCAGAAGCAGAGATATTACATTATTTGGACATGATTGATGCGAGGATGTTCGATATGCAGGCTGCGCTTGATGCCACTGAGCCAGGAGAATTCAGTGATAGAGTATGGACTTTAGAGAATAGAAAGCTTTATAAAAGCAGTAACCAGGAGTAGAGCATATGATAAAGTTACCAAAGGATGTAAATAAAGTTATAAAGGCTTTAGAGGCCGCGGGCTTTGAAACGTATGCAGTTGGTGGATGCGTGAGGGACTCGCTTCTTGGGCTAGCTCCAAGTGACTGGGATATAGCTACTGCAGCAAAAATAAAACAAATAACTGAGGTATTACCAGAAGCAAAAATACTGAGTGAAAAATTTGGTGTCGCACAGGTATCCTTTGAGGATGGTAATATTGACATTGCAACTTTTAGAATTGAAGGTACGTACAGTGACCATAGAAGACCGGATGAAGTGAAATTTATTACTTCAATTGAAGAGGATTTGAAAAGAAGAGACTTCACTGTCAATGCAATTGCAGATAATCCGGATAAGCCAATGGTTGATCCTTTTGGTGGACGTGAAGACATAAAAGAAAGATTGATTAAAACTGTTGGCAATCCAGCTGAAAGATTTGAAGAGGATCCTCTTAGAATGCTGAGAGCAATCAGACTGGCAGCTGAACTTGGTTTTGATCTTCATAAATCAGTCAGCGACGGAATTTTAGAGAAAAAACACCTTATTGAGGGTTTGAACAAGGAAAGAATTCGAAATGAATTTGAAAAAATCATGATATCAAAAAATACTGGCAAAGGATTAAGAATGTTGGCCGGTATGGGAATCATGCAATATATCGTTGGGGCAGAGCGCAGTGAAAAGATGTGTAAACGCGAAATTGAAAATTTCAATTTGGTTGCAGATAATATTGATACGACAATGCCGATTGTTGACAGAAGACTGGGACTTTTTTATACGGTATTTGACGAAGCGAGAGGGCTGAAGGCCTTGAAAGTTTTGGAATTTGACGGAGCGATGGAACAAAAATTAACAGATGCACTCATGCTGGTTTCTCGACTATATTTCTTGTCAAACAAATATGATTTTAAGAAGTTTTTAGTTAAATACGGGATGGATCGATATGATTATTTGAATGGTTTGGCAAAAGCACAAAGAATTGTCTATGATCATGATGAGGTGAAAATAATGGCAAGAGCTCATATTCTTGAAGATATCAGGAAGTTTAAAGAACCGATTTTCATTGAAGATCTTGCTATTGACGGTAACGATATTATTGAAGATGGAATTGCTGAAGGGGAAAAAATCGGCAAAATATTACTGATGCTTATTGATATCGTGCATATGAAACCAAATTTGAATACAAGAAGTGAAATGTTAAGATATGCGAGACAGTTCAGCAAAAGCAGACTCGCTGCATCTTTCAGAAAAGTAAAATGGGTTAAATAATCACTGCTAAAACAAGTGATAATAAGGGAAAATAGATGGAACAAAGACAGGGGACCATATCAGATATAATTTATAGAAACAAAGACAACGGCTATACCATAGCCGTTTTTGAAAATGCAGAGGAAGAATTTACAGGAGTTGGTTATATCCCGGCAACAGATAAAGGAAGAACCTTTAAATTGTCGGGGACCTGGAAGACGCATCCAAGCTATGGAGAACAGTTTGCAATTTCTGAATATGAGGAAATAATGCCGACAACTGATGAGGGAATTGAAAATTTCCTGGCATCAGGAGCATTAAAAGGGATTGGTAAAAAAACGGCAGCATGTATTGTAAAGAAATTCGGTTCAGAAACATTACGAATTTTAGAAGAAGATCCTGACCGATTAGCCGAGGTTGAGGGGATTGGACAAAAGAAAGCAGAGACAATTGCTGCAGCATATGCAATCCATAGAGAATTTGCAGGGGTAGCTCTTTACTTTCAGCAATATGGTATTTCAACCAACTACGCCATGAAGCTTTATAAGGTATATGGCTCAGATACAATCGCGGCAGTTCAGGCAAATCCATATCAGCTTGTTGATGATATTTTTGGTATAGGTTTTAGAAAAGCCGATGCCATTGCAGAAAAAATGGGGATTGTGAAAGAGGACGAATTTAGAATTGAAAGCGGAATTAAATATACTCTTTTGCATTACACAAATGAAGGCAATACCTTTATTCCGCAAAAATTTCTTTGTGAAAAAGCAGGAGAAATAATGGAAGTCGGGGCCGAACTGGTTCATGACATTCTTGTAAGAATGGCTTTTGAAGGGGACATACATATTGAAAACCTGGAAAACCGTCCTGTGGTTTTTTTATACCCTTATTACATTGCAGAGCAGAATGTATGCAAAAACCTGGTTGCAATAAACGAAGCAACGTTGAAACCCATTTATGCC
>JAENWI010000131.1 GCA_016650115.1 Peptostreptococcaceae bacterium
GGAAAACTCAAGGGCTGCAAAAGTTACGGATGCTATCATAAGGAGGATTTAATAATGGATAAAATTATAATGAAAAACATGGGATTCTATGGATATCATGGAGTTTTAGAGGCGGAGAAAATCCTTGGGCAAAAATTTTTTATTGATGCAATTCTCTTTCTTCCGTTAAAAAAGGCGGGGGAGACAGATAATCTGAATTTTAGCGTAAACTATGGAGCAGTTTATGAAATAATAAAAGAAATAGTGATAAATCAGAGGTTCAATCTTCTTGAAGGTCTGGCAGAACATATTTGTCAGGAAATATTTTCATCATTTCCGGTAATAGAAAAAATAATTTTAACAGTAAAAAAACCAGAGGCTCCTGTTGAAGGAATCTTTGATTATTTTGGAGTTGAGATAGAAAGGTATAGAGAAAAAGAATGAATAAACTATTTTTGAGTCTTGGCACTAATCTTGGGGATAAAGAAGCGAATCTTGAGACCGCATTCCTGCTTCTTTCTGAAAAAGTTAACATACTTAAAAAATCATCGTATTACGAAACAGAGCCTGTTGGATATAAGGATCAGCCTTGGTTTTTAAATATGGTAGTAGAGGGAGAAACTGAACTTTGCCCGGAAGATACTCTTTTATTTGTAAAAACTATAGAAAATAAAATGAAAAGAATCAAGACTGTTATAAATGGTCCCAGGATAATCGATATTGATATTCTGATTTTTGGAAATGAGAGAATTGAGACAGAAAACCTGACAATCCCACATCCAAGGATGCTGTTTAGGGCATTTGTTATAGTACCGCTCTTTGAAATAGCGCCGGATATTGAAATTTCCGGTAGAAAGATAAAGGATATCATTGGAAATCTTGAGGGTGAAAAAATATGCAAAAGGAATTAGTAAAATGGAAAAAATAAATCTTATTCTTAATAATCCTGAATTTATAAATTGTTTGAATAAAAACCAAGAGTTTGAAATCGACAGGATATATTGCTGTCATAATGAACAACATTTTCTTGATGTTGCCAGAGTGGCATATATCCTAAATCTGGAGGAAAATCTTGGCATTGAAAAAGAGACCATATACGCTATGGGGCTGCTACATGACATCGGAAGATGGATGGAATATGAAAAAGGGATTGATCATGCTATTGCAAGCAGCACGCTGGCTGGGAAAATACTGATAAAATGTGGATTTTCTAAAGAGAATATATATGAAATAGTCAAAGCCATAGAGGGGCATAGGGAAAATGAGGACTCCTCAATCTTAGGAAAATTGCTGTACAAGGCAGATAAATTGTCAAGAAATTGCGTGAGCTGCAAGGCAAGGAGCACCTGCAAAAGATTTCAAAATCATGAAAACCCATTTCTCCAGTATTAGAGCTTACTGTTATTTATGTAACGTCGAATTTATTCTGTCAAAATTAATCATAGGCAAGGTGGTTTAAAATTGTTAATACTTGATTATTTGATTTCACAGTGTTACAATTGTTTTATAAATTAATAAAAGACAGTTCGTAACCATCCTGTCTATAAACAAAACTAGGGTAGCTATTTTTCGTTTTTAAAACAGCACATAGCTATTATTTTATCTTGTTTAAGTTTTGCTGTTATTCATGGATGGAAGTGCTCCTTTTATTTTAAATGAAAGGAGCTTATTTTATGCAAAAAAACAATGAACTAAATGAGGTGAAAAAGATTACTATTTCTGGGTTAATTATTGCGGCTTATGTTGTTGTTATGTTTCTAACCCAAAGTTTCGCATTTGGACAGTACCAAATTAGGATTGCAACAAGTATTTATGCATTTGCAAGTATTTTTCCATTTCTAATTATTCCCTTGGGTTTAGCAAATTTAATTAGTAATACTTTGATGGGAGGACTTGGACTGCCTGATATGATAGGTGGTTTCATTGTAGGTATACTTACATCCTTAAGTTGTTTTTACTTACGGAAAATTAACCTTTATCTTGTAGCCTTGCCTATATTAATAATACCATCAATTTTAGTCCCGATTTGGTTATCTTATTTAATTCATGTACCTTATTGGATACTTCTCATCAGCATTGGGATAGGGCAAATTTTACCAAGCATTCTAGGGGTATTAATAGTGAAATATTTAGAAAAACCTCTTAATAAAATATAAAATCATAAATGTTTACAACTTGATGATATGAGGAGAAAATATATGAAAATTCAGAACCAAATAGAAGGGATATCACATCTCGGAAACCAAGAAGTGAGATACAGTTATGATTATGATCCCAGTGTTCTTGAGACGTTTGAAAATAAGCACCCTGGAAATGATTATTTTGTTAAGTTTAATTGCCCTGAATTTACAAGTTTATGTCCAATTACTGGACAGCCTGATTTTGCAACGATATATATTTCCTATGTACCAAATGTTTTAATGGTTGAAAGTAAATCTTTAAAACTTTATCTATTTAGTTTTAGAAATCATGGTGATTTCCATGAGGATTGTATAAACATCATCATGAAAGATCTTATCAACCTTTTAGATCTTAAGTACATTGAGGTATGGGGTAAATTTACGCCTAGAGGTGGAATTTCAATTGACCCATATTGTAATTACGGAAAGAGTGGGACAGAGTGGGTTAAGGTCGCGAAAAGAAGACTCCATTTGCATGATTTGTATCCAGAAAAAATTGACAATAGATAGGTGCGATATATTTTTGTATCTAACAAAATATACGAAACTGTATATTTGCATAATAACAGATTTGGATTACAATAACATCTAAATAAAGAAAAGAGGATGTTATAATGAAATCAACAATAACCACAACAACAGAAACAACAAAAACAAAAATGATGGTAATCAACGCACTTTTTGTCGCGCTTACCTTTATTGCCACAATGTTTATCAACGTACGACTGCCATTAATGGGTAATGGAGGCTTGATTCATCTTGGCAATGTACCCCTTTTTATTGCAGCATTTGTTTATGGTAAAAAAACAGGTGCTATAGCGGGGGCCTTTGGAATGAGTCTCTTTGATCTCATTTCCGGCTGGACCGCCTGGGCTCCATTTACATTTGTCATTGTTGGTACAATGGGATTTGTAGCTGGTCTAATATCCGAAAAGATTCCAGGCAAAAGATTACTAATTAATTCATTAGCCGTTGCCATCGCATTAATGATAAAAATAGTTGGCTATTACTTCACGGAAGTTATTCTATATGGTAACTGGATTCAACCTATTGGATCAATTCCAGGAAACGTCATGCAAGTTGCATTAGCCGGCATAATCGTAATACCGCTTGTAGCACGTTTGAGAAAAGTAGCAGGAGTGAGATAGGAGATTGCAGATGTATAATATAATGACACCTGGCCCAACAAAGGTCAGAGAAAATGTAAGGCTTGCAAGAAGCACCGAGACAACCAATCCGGATTTGGATAAGGAGTTCTACATATATTATAAAGAAACCTGTACTATACTCTCTGATATAATGCAAACGAAGAACGCCGCCTATATAATGGCTGGAGAGGGAATATTGGGTCTTGAAGCTGCCTGTGCTTCCATTACCGAACCAGGTGACAGAGTCTTGATAATAGATAACGGTGTATTTGGGAAAGGCTTTGCAGATTTTGTAAAGATTTACAGTGGGGAAACAGTATCATTTGTATCAGATTATGAAAGACCGATAGACTCACAAGAATTGAGGGCATTCCTGGAAAAGGACTCAGACTTCAAATATGCAACCTTAGTACATTGCGATACACCTAGCGGTGTGCTCAACGACATTAAGACCATATGCACACTTCTTGATAGCTATGGTATCATGACTGTAGTAGATTCGGTGGCAGCCATGTTTGGTGAATATGTCAACGTCGACGAAAGTAAAATAGATATTCTTTGCGGAGGCTCACAGAAAGTCATTTCAGCACCTACAGGACTTACAATGGTTTGGGTAAGTGACAGGGCAATAAAAGTTATGGAAAATAGAAAGACCCCAATAGCTTCCTTCTATGCAAATATACTTAATTTTAAAAACTATTATAAAGATCAATGGTTCCCATATACAATGCCAATAAGTGATATAAAAGGACTAAGGATTGCACTTGAAAACTATCTTGAAGAAGGTAACAGTAACGTTATCGAGCGCCATAAAAAAATTGGTGAAGCAACAAGAAAGGCTGTGGAACAATCAGGGCTGGAACTTTATCTAAAGGACGGATATTCTAACACTGTAACAGTAATAAAGGTACCAGAAGGGCTTACAGACAGACAAATACTTACAACAATGAGGGACAAATATAACGTAATGATAGCTGGTAGTTTTGATGTTATGGCTGGTAGAGTTCTCAGAATCGGCCATATGGGGGAAAACGCCACAAGAGAAAATATGATTGAGACGATGAATGCCTTAGGGCGTACAATGAAAGACCTGGGGTTTCCGCTTAAATGTGATTTAACTGACGCATTTCTAAATGCACTATAAAATAAATAAATAGTAAGTGTGAAATTAACGAATATTTATGTAGATAGGAAATCAAATGTACAAAATAAAATGATTGTTTCTGTATGTTTTGTAGATCTAAAATATTTCCCATGAGAGCGTTCATGCTCCCATGGGATTTTAATTTTAATTAGCTTCTTTTACTAAAAAGGATTTGTGATGTTCAAGCCGGTAGCTTTTTCCATTCATCAATATTTTGTCGCATCTAAACGTAAGCCGGTCAAGAATAGCCGTTGCAAGTGCGGGGTCGTTCAAAAATTCTGCCCAATCCTCAAACCCTTTGTTTGTAGTGATGATTATGGTTGCATAGCTGACACGATAGCCTTCTTCGCAGGCTCTATAGGCCAAGGCGATGCTTAAATGTGTTTTTTCTTTTAAC
>JAENWI010000332.1 GCA_016650115.1 Peptostreptococcaceae bacterium
ATGCAACCACAAATAGCTATTACGAAAGCCTTACCTGCAGAAGAATTAGACGCAATCGTTGACTATATTCTTTCAATTAAGTAATTATGAAAAAAATCCACAATATTTTAATCGTTGCCTTGTAATTGGTTGGCTGTGCGAATACTGATAAGAAATTGCCAATCATTAGCCACCCAATCATTACTGGACATGATACGTTATATTCTACGATTAATCCATTCGCATTTTTAGTCAGGACAGTACAATACTTTTCATTTACACGTTCCAATGTCGTTTAGTTAAGAGAATCTTCTGAAAGGCTTGAATTTATTGGTATTTTGATATAGAATAGTTCTTTGAAAAGTTTGTAATTTAAAAATGAATGTTTATCTTGTAAAGGTATATAGGGGGTAACCCAAGTATAAACCAGGGAGCAGATTATCGAGAAAAATTATCTAAAAACATAGCATATGAACTTGAAAATGAAGAGTTTAGAAGCCGTTCAAAAGACGGCCCTCAAGAGGTATTTTCAAGAGACAGAAAGCTGACGCTCAATAATTTAATAGTACTCATCATCAACTTCAAAAGTTCCATACAACGAGAACTGGACAGTTTCTTTAAAGCAGTTTCCAGGAGCGACTTTAAAATCAGGGAAGTTACAAAGAGTGCTTTTACGCAAGCCAGGGCCAAGTTGTCCCCATGGGCTTTTCAGCGTTTGAACGATGTGGCGGCCACTACTTTTTATGAGGGGGCAGAGTATTATCTATGGCACAATATGCGCGTGCTTGCAACCGATGGTACGCGGTTGGTTTTGCCTAACCATCCGAGTGTTGTCGAAGAATTCGGGCAGCAAAAGTTCGGCCCCAAAGCAGACAGTCCACGTTCTCTGGCCATGGGTTCCATGCTGTACGATGTGCTCAACCAAATTACCATCGATGCCCGTTTGGCACCATATGCATCAAGCGAACGGGATTTGTTGATGCAGCACCTCGATAAAGTAAAACAGGGCGACATGTTGTTGCTCGACCGTGGCTATCCGTGCTTCTGGTTGTTGTTTTTATTGAAGGCCAAGGGAATTGAGTTTTGTGTAAGGCTAAAAGACAATTGGTGGCTAAAAGTGAAAGAATTTACCGAAAGTGATGAAAAAGAAAGGATCGTTACTTTTGCCCTACCCAAGAAAGATCGGAAAAAATTGGCGGGTTATCCGGACATGCAAGATACCACCATAACTTGCCGGTTGATTAAAATTGAACTTCCTAACGGGGAAAAAGAAATTTTATGCACGTCGTTGGTCGAACAAGAAAAATACCTATACAGTGAATTTGACAAACTGTACCATTACCGGTGGAACGAGGAAGAAGCATATAAGTTATTGAAAAGCAGGATAGAACTGGAAAACTTTTCAGGAAAGACAGCCAGGGCGGTAAAACAGGATTTTCACGCAAAAGTGTTCCTCATGACATTGTGTGCCGCTTATGCCCACCCTATTGAAGACAAGGTGGTCGAAGAATACAAGGCGGATCAGAACAGGAAGTTTGACCAAAAAATAAACCGGACAAATGCAATATCTATGACACAGGATATATTAATAGCCGTGATGTTGAGGAAACAATTTGAAAGGGCGATTGACGCTTTTGACAAAATAGTAGCGGACACCAGGGAAATAATCCGTCCAGGAAGAAGTAACCCAAGAAAACAGAGGCCAAAAAAACCTTACTCAATGAATTACAAACGATTATGAAATATCACTAACTAAACGACATTG
>JAENWI010000132.1 GCA_016650115.1 Peptostreptococcaceae bacterium
GCTGGAATAAATCAGCAGAAGAATATATGAGATTATATGAAAGCATTACATGATACAAGAAAAACTGAATATAGGGAGCCTTTCGGTGCTGTGAATTGTGGCGAGAAGGTGACTCTTAGAGTTGAAGTTGACAGGGAATTCGCCGGGAGCATCAAGACTAGGCTCTGGATAGAAAACCTAGAAAAAATAGTTGAAATGACAAGAATCTCAGAAAACATTTTCGAAGCTGAGTTTGTAATGCCGGAAATATCGGGAATCGTCTGGTACTTCTTTATTGTTCAAGGCAACGGAATGGATTTTTTTGTTGGGAATAATATGGATCAATTAGGCGGCATTGGCATGTATTATCGTAGCCAGCCACCTTCATTCCAGATAACTGTTTCCAGCAATTTTGTGGTGCCAAAATGGGTTCAAAACAAGATTATGTATCAAATATTCCCGGATAGTTTTTGTAATGGGAACGAGGATGGAAGGGTAAATTCTCCCAAAAAAGGTTCATACATCCAGGGAGCATGGGATAATAAGCCATCATATCATAAGGACTCAAAAGGCAGAATTGTTCAATGGGGATTCTTTGGAGGAAACCTGAAAGGGATTACGAGTAAACTTGATTATATCGCAGGGCTTGGTGTTGGTCTGATTTATCTTAATCCGATTTTTGAAGCTGCCAGTCCTCACAGATATGATACCGGTGACTATATGAAAATAGACGGTGTGCTTGGCACATTGGCGGACTTTGATGAACTGATTGCTGAAGCTAAAAAAAGAGATATTCGAATCATGCTGGATGGTGTCTTTAACCATACAGGGGCTGACAGTATATACTTTAATAAAAAAGGTAAATATAACACAGTTGGCGCCTATAACAGCACTACTTCCAATTACTATAAATGGTATTCTTTTAAAACTTATCCAGAAAAATATGAATCTTGGTGGGATGTTGATGATTTGCCAAATGTAAATGAAAATGATGAAAGCTTTATAGATTTTATATATAAAGGAGACAACAGTGTCATAAGGTATTGGGTCAGAAGAGGAGTAATGGGGTTCAGACTGGATGTGGCGGATGAATTGCCAGAAGATTTCATTCGTGGAATCAGAAAGACTCTTGAAGAGGAAAACCCGGAAGCCTTTCTCATAGGTGAAGTTTGGGAGGATGCTTCCAATAAGGTTAGCTATGGTAAAATGAGAAATTATTTTGGCGGTGATCAGCTTCATTCAGTCATGAATTATCCATTTTATAATGGGTTGATAGATTTTTCTGTTAAAAAAATAAGAGCCGAGGACCTAAAAGAAATTATGATGGGTATCTATGAAAATTACCCAAAACAAGCAATCCTTTCCGCAATGAATTTAATTGGCAGTCATGACAGACCCAGAATTTTAACTAGGTTGAATACCTGCGAGAGCAAAGACGAGCAGCAGGCAATTAAAAGACTGAAAATGATTTCTGCAATACAAATGGCCCTGCCTGGAATTCCCTCTATTTATTATGGTGACGAAGCTGGAATGGAAGGGGAAGCCGACCCTTACAACCGTGCAACATATCCTTGGGGAAAAGAAAACACCTCAATCTTAGAATGGTATTACAAGATTACAAAAATAAGAAACAGCCAATTGTTAGAGATGTTGACAGAATTACCAGAAATAAGCTACTCAGACGACAATCTGCTTCTGCTGACTTATATAAACAGCAGTAAAGAAGTTAACATTATTGTAAACAACGATGAAAACAACTCAAAGAGATGTGAATTGATTAACAAATCCGGAGAAGGTGCTGCCATTACTGAGCTGTTGTATGGAGTGAAAATAGATAAAGTGAAGGAAAACAGTTATATTTTAGAAATTCCACCTTTAACAACCCTTTTTCTAGTGACATTATCACAGTAATCACCCTGGAGAGTGTTATATAATTAACTAAATAAATAACTTCGGGTAAAGCGCATTTTAGGAGGAAGAATGATATGAAAATAATGATTGTTGGTGGTGTTGCAGGTGGAGCTACGGCGGCTGCAAGATTAAGAAGACTTGATGAAAATTCTGAAATTATAATGTTTGAAAGAGGGGACTATATTTCTTTTGCAAATTGTGGTCTTCCTTATTATATTGGTGGCGAAATTACTGATAAAGAGGCCTTGACACTTCAAACGCCGGAAAGCTTTAATGCCAGATTCAACGTTGATGTAAGAATTGGCAGTGAAGTTGTTGAAATTGATCCAGCGAATAAAATGGTAACCGTTAGAAGCCGAAAGGGAGAATATAAGGAAAGTTATGATAAATTAATACTGTCACCGGGAGCAAGACCTATCAAACCAGCTCTGGGTGGAAATGGCGTTGATTCAAATAAAATATTCACGCTAAGCACAATTCCAGATACCTATAGAATAAAGGATTTTGTTGATCAGACAAAGCCAAAAGCTGCTGTGGTTGTAGGCGGTGGTTATATTGGTATAGAAATGGCAGAAAACCTGCATAATCTTGGGATAAAAGTGACTGTAGTCGAAATGCTGAATCAGGTGATTGCACCTTTGGATTATGATATGGCATGTGAGGTTCACAATCACATGAGCCAGCTGGGAGTTCGGTTGCTTCTTGGGGAAGGGGTCAGTGCCATCGACGAAAAAGATGGCGGACTTGAGCTGACTACCACCAATGAAAAAGTACAGGCTGATATGATTATCATGGCGATTGGCGTGAAGCCAGAAACCTTAATCGCTAAAGAAGCTGGGCTTACTTGCAATGCCAGAGGCGGAATCATTGTAAATGAACATATGATTACTTCCAATCCGGACATTTATGCTGTCGGGGATGCTGTTGAAGTGACAGATTTTGTCACTGGTCAAAAGGCAATGATTCCACTTGCAGGTCCAGCGAATAAGCAGGGAAGAATTGCTGCAGATAATATTTGTGGCATCCCAAGCCAATACAAGAATACACAAGGCAGTGCCATTCTAAAGGCTTTTGAATTAACTGTTGCTACAACAGGCGTAAATGAAAAAACGGCTATTAGACTTGGCCTTGATTATGAAAAACAGTTTACTTATAGTGCGTCACACGCTGGGTATTACCCTGGAGCTGTAAACATGTCTATTAAGACAGTCTATGAAAAGAAGACGGGCAAAATTTTAGGCGCTCAACTGGTAGGTTATGACGGAGTAGATAAGAGATGCGATGTGCTTGCCATGGCAATCAGAGCGGGTATGACAGCAACTGATTTGACACAGGTTGAATTGTGTTACGCACCTCCTTATTCTTCAGCAAAAGATCCAGTAAATATGATTGGATTTTCAATTGAAAATGCCTTAACTGATAAAGTGAAGAATTTCCATTGGCATGATGTGGAAAACCTTCCCAGAGACGGCAGTGTAATTCTTTTAGATACAAGAACTGCCATGGAATTTGAGAATGGTGCAATAGAAGGCTTTATCAATATTCCTCTTGATGATTTACGACTTCGTTTTGGCGAGCTGGACTCATCAAAGAAAGTTTATGTCACTTGCCAGATTGGATTGAGAGGCTATGTAGCTACAAGAATATTAAGCCAAAAAGGCTTTGACTGTTATAATCTATCAGGTGGATACAGGCTTTATAATTCCATCAGGGGCGGGGGAGAAACACCTCCTACAATTGATACTGACACGCAAAGACCAATTCATCATGATGAAGATGTTGTTACTGGTGAGGTTATAAAAATCAATGCCTGCGGACTTCAATGCCCGGGACCTATTGTAAAACTATCAAAAGCGATTAAAGCGGCGAAAGAGGGAGACCTCATAGAAATTTCAACGACGGACGTGGCGTTTGCTTCCGATATAGAAGGCTACTGTAGAAGAACTGGAAATGTATTTATAGATAATACACAAAGCAAAGGTATTGCAGTTTCCACCATCAGAAAAAAAGGAATGCAGCATGTAACAAATGGTTCATGCGGATCCGTCAATAATACACCGTGTGACAATAAAAATATGATTTTGTTTTCTGGTGACCTAGATAAGGTCATTGCCACTTTCATACTCGCAAATGCAGCAGCGGCAATGGGCAGACAAGTCAGCATATTCTGTACCTTTTGGGGACTGAATGCGTTGAGAAGACCTGAAAAAGTAGCAGTTAAAAAAGACCTGATTTCTACCATGTTCTGTGCAATGATGCCAAGAGGAGCTGGAAAGCTTAAACTATCCAATATGAATATGGGTGGCATGGGTGCTAAAATGATCAAAACAGTCATGAAAAATAAGAACGTCAACAGTCTTGAAGAATTGATGGCAATGGCAATGGAAAATGGTGTTGAAGTAGTTGCCTGCTCCATGAGTATGGATTTAATGGGAATTAAAGAAGAAGAACTGATTGATGGAGTGAAAATGGGCGGTGCTGCAGCAATGCTTGCGAATGCTGAAGAATCGGATATGAGTTTGTTCGTATAATAAATCGGGTTTGTAACTAGATTTGAATTAGGTTTGAAATTGGGTTTAAGGATTGTAAATTTAGTTAATTTTGATTTTTAAATCTAAATAAATGCCAGCGCCGAATAATAATAATTAAGGCGCTGGCATTTAGATTGAAAACCTGGAATTTTTGATAAATAAAAATCTTGAATGAAAACCTGGAATCTTTAATAAACTGGTTGACACAAATGATGCAAAATGGTATTATATTACTTGCGACAGTCCTTCGGACGCGCGGTATGGCGGTGTAGCTTAGTTGGCTAGAGCGTCCGGTTCATACCCGGAAGGTCGGTGGTTCGAATCCACTCGCCGCTACCATATTTGATGGGCGCTTA
>JAENWI010000068.1 GCA_016650115.1 Peptostreptococcaceae bacterium
ACCCGCCAGCCCATTTTCAATTGCAGCCTTTACATTTTCTTCAATTGTTCCTTTTCCATGTGAAAAAACTGTATGAGTATGATAATCATACCTGATTCTATAATTTTTATACCCTATCGCCATAGTTAAAATCTCACCTTCAGCTTCTAATCCTCTCCAATAATTCTGACTTCAGGTTCCAGCTTAATCCCTGTTTTATCATAAACAGTGCTTTGAACCAGTTTCATCAGCGAAATGATGTCTTTTGCTTTTGCATTTCCTGTATTTATAATGAATCCCGCATGAAGAGGAGAAACCCTTGCGTCTCCAACCATTAGCCCTTTAAGCCCTGCTTCTTCAATCAGTTTGCCCGCATAATTCCCTTCTGGTCTTTTGAAAAAACTTCCGGCACTTGGGAAATTCATTGGCTGCTTTTCATTTCTCCTGGCAGTCAAATTTTTCATCGTTTCCGAAATTTTTTCTTTTTCTCCGGTGTCAAGTTTCAACTTGACGCTTATTATGATATCTCCCGTTTTTTCAAAGATGCTACTTCTATATCCAAGTTCCATTTTATCATTTAAAAGTGTATATTCCCGGCTGCCATCTCTACTAATAACCCTGGCTTCCCTTACTATTTGCGACATTTCCCAGCCGTAAGCTCCGGCATTCATGAATAAAGCTCCACCCATGGATCCTGGTATGCCACTGGCAAATTCAAATCCTGTCAGTTCCGCCTCCACAGTTTCCCTGGCAACCCTTGAAAGTAAAGCACTGGCGCCAACCATCAAAGTTTGGTCTTCTTTATTCACTGTAATCTGATTGAACCCTTCTCCAAGTTTAATAATTATGCCATCAAATCCGCCGTCCCTGACCAAGATATTTGATCCATTTCCCATAACAAGAAATTCTTTTTTGCTGATGGCGACAATTTTCAAAACCCTTTTTAATTCCTCTGTGTTTTTAGGTAACACAAGCATAGAAGCCCTGCCTCCTGCTTTGAAAGAAGTGTATTCTTTCATGCTCGCCGCTTCTATGAATTTTATTTTTTCTAATTGCCTACATATCATATAATTATTCATATTTTAATTATATCATATTTTCCTCTTTTAAAACATAAAATGTTTATTAATGCGATATGAGTATTTATGCATAATTATGAATATTTATCTTGCTTTATTAATATCTTCATTGTATACTTATATTATAATTATTAAAAATGAAATAAAAATGTCAAAATGTATTGATTATGCAAAAGATCATAATATTCCTATTGCTCAAACTACAGAAAAAATATATAGTAGAGATGAGAACATATGGCATATCAGTTACGAAGGTGGTAATCTTGAGAACCCATGGAATGGACACCATGAAGATATCCTCGTATTAAGTGTTCCTGTTTAAAAAACTCCAGGTGGTGTAGTTAAGGTCAAACTTTACAAAGGTAATTGTATGCCTGTCGCTTCTAAATCGGATTATTCGCTTTACAGTGAAGAATATGCAACCTTTAGTAAGGATGAAATATATGACCAAAGCGATGCAGAAGGCTTTATCAATTTATTTTCTTTGCCTTTAAAAATACGTGCTATTTAGAAAAAGCAAAGAGAGCATAAAGGAGGATCAGATGAGCAACAAACTTTGGAAAGGAAGGTTCTCAAAGGCGGCGAATTCGTCGGCTGAGGAATTTAATGCTTCCATTGAGTTCGATCAAAGATTATATAGTCAGGATATAGCTGGCAGTATAGCTCATAGTAAAATGCTTGCAAAACAAAATATATTAACAAAAGAGGAGGCTCTCGAGATTGAGAGCGCTCTTCTTAATATTTTGCAGGATATTGAGGCTGGCAAAATAAAATTTTCTATTGCTCAAGAAGATATTCATATGAATATCGAGAGCATATTAACTGAACGAATTGGTCTTGTCGGCAAAAAACTACATACGGCAAGAAGCCGTAATGATCAGGTTGCTGTTGATATTCGGCTCTATCTAAAAGAAGAAATCCTTCAGATTGAAGGGTTGCTTGATTCCTTAAAAAAAACATTACATAGCATTGCCGTTAAGCATCAGGACACGGTCATGCCTGGCTACACCCATCTTCAAAGGGCACAGCCGGTAACCTTCGCATACCATCTACTGGCCTACTATCAGATGTTCAAAAGAGACAAGGAACGTTACGAAGACTGTTTCAAGCGTACTGATTATATGCCTCTGGGTGCCGGAGCCCTTGCAGGAACCACCTATGACACTGACAGAGATTTTCTGGCGGAGGAACTTGATTTTGCAAATATTTGCTCAAACGGAATGGATGCTGTCAGTGATCGTGATTTTGCGATAGAGTTTTTAGGCTGTTGTTCTATTACTATGATGCATCTTTCAAGATTTTGTGAGGAGTTAATACTTTGGAGCTCTTCAGAATTTAATTTTATTGAGATGGACGATGCTTTCAGTACTGGCAGCAGCATCATGCCGCAAAAGAAAAACCCGGACATGGCTGAACTTATTCGTGGTAAAACAGGTCGGGTTTATGGAGATTTATTCACTTTATTAACAATAATGAAGGGTCTCCCCCTGGCATACAATAAAGACATGCAAGAGGATAAGCTCCCAATTTTTGATGCAGGTGACACAATTAAAAATTCAATCAATATTTTCATAGAAATGATTTCCACAATCAAAGTGAATACTGATATTATGGAAAAGGCGGCAAAAACCGGTTTCATGAATGCAACAGATGCCGCCGACTATCTGGTTTCTAAAGGGCTTGCCTTCAGAGACTGCCATGAAATTATAGGCAAAATCGTTCTCTATTGCGTCAACGCCGGGCAAGCTATAGAAGATCTTACCTTAAGTGAATTCAAAGAGTTTTCCCCACTGTTCGAGGAAGATATCTACGAAAAGATTGATATTCGTGCCTGCATAAAAGCAAAAAAATCAAAGGGCTCCACCTCATTTGAAAGTGTCGCCCAGCAATTGAGAACAAGCCCATTATAAGCATCCGACATTGGGCTTCATTTTTTCAAACCCCTTGCTATCAGTCATTTAAGATTTCGGTTATCCACAGGTAACCTGTGGATAACTATCGGATGCTTATAACGGGCTTGTCATTTGCAGCAGTACTTCAATTTTGTTATAGATGCTTCTTTCCAGGCAATTATAAAAAGACACAATATCATTTTTTTTCAAATAAGCGGAAACCGAATTATAATATTCCTGCTGACTGAATCTTATTGTGAAAGGTGGATATCCCCTTTGCATTAAATAATAATACGTGACGATGCTCGCCATTTCTTCTGTAAATTCTTCAAAAGGGTAAATCTCAATAAATCTATTATGCAGATAAGCTGCTTTTAAAATTTCATTTCGGTTTATCTCAGGACTGACATCATCGCTATAGAGCCACTTGAACAATTCTCTGACTTCTTCTCTTATGTCTTTTGAATATACCGGATTAAACCCAAAAGTAAAAACCACTGGATTTCCTCGTCTGTACTCAAATTCTCCTTCAGGCATAAATTTACTGCAGAGTCTTTTAAGAACATTTTCAGTTAAATCGTTATCCATTTCTAGAAGGTTAATCGATTCCTTTAAGGTGTCTTCATGTCGTTCAATTAATGAGTGTTCATCAACCGTTGCTTCAATTACAAATTGGCCGCTGACAATTCTTGAGACTGTTTCCTTTGTAACCTGGCTTCCGTTTAGATTTAAACAGGAATATGCCCAGTCAACTGCATTTAATGCTTCTATGTCCACTGTAATATCTCTGTCAAAAGGTTTTCTCGCCTCAAGCTGCTTCATCTTCTCTTTGATTTCTTGGAACATGAATTCACCCCCTTTATTTATTTTTTATTCTATCACATAATTGGGAATTTGTGGTATAATAATTTCAATCAAACAAGTGATGACCTGTATAGGAGATATTATGTTTACTTTCCCAGATTATTTTTATGATTTAAATCTTTTTTCAACCGCTTTCAGATTAATATTAGCGGCTGTATTTGGTGGCATTATAGGGTTGGAGCGAGGCGCAAGCAGACATCCTGCAGGATTCAGAACACACATATTGGTATGTATGGGTGCAACACTCGCCATGCTGACGAACCAGTACATTGTAGAAATCATGGCTATTGGAACAGCAGACCCGGCAAGACTAGGTGCCCAAGTAATAACTGGGGTCGGTTTCCTTGGGGTTGGTACTATTTTTGTTACCGGAAGAAGTAAAATCAAAGGTCTGACAACTGCCGCTGGTCTTTGGGCCTCCGCCTGTCTTGGCCTTGCACTGGGAATTGGATATTACTCAGGAGCATTCATCGCAGGCGCGTTGATTTTTATCAGTCTTGCACTCCTGCCAAAAGTCGAATTATATTTTTATTCCAATTCTAGAGTTATGGATTTGTACATCGAATTTGACAGCTTCTCAAATTTCAAATGTTTTAAGAAGGATTTAATAGAAATGGATATCATTATATATGAGTCCAGCCTAAGTAAATTAAGCCCTGTTATTTCTGGCGGCATTAGCCTGAATCTCTCCCTTCGAATACCTAAATCTTCAACTCGTTCTCAAGTATTGGACTTCATCAACTCATATAATGGTGTTTATCTTGTGGAAGATGTTTAGGGGGTTTTAATCGGTTCTTTACTATCAACTAGAATCAACAAGAATTATTTTTTTAATCAAATCCAACTAAAAAGCGATGTTAGGTTTCAACCCAACATCGCTACTTTTTATTACCCATGAAATCTTCTATACTGGATATACACAATCCTCTTCATTCAGGAGGCTTAAATCTATACCATATTTTCTCTGTTCCCTGCTTTTAAAGAAATCCACTGCCGGTTTTGGAAGCATAGCCATCGAAAGCGCGTCTTCTTCCTGTTCCATATATTTTGCTGCCTCTTTTCTGATATTATCCATTTCTGGTGGAATCAGATCAGCAGGTCTGCAAGTTATTTGTTCCTCATCGCCAATTATTTTCTTGACTATTTCAGGTTTAATTGGAATAGTGGTCTTTCCATACATTCCCTTTACTACCATCTTAACTTCGTTTGGAATCATTTTGTATCTCTCACCCATTACAACGTTAAGCACTGCCTGCGTACCCACAATTTGGCTCGTAGGCGTTACTAAAGGCGGATAGCCAAGGTCTTCTCTTACTCTTGGGATTTCATTTAAAACCTCATCAAATTTATCCATAGCGTTGGCCTGTTTTAGCTGTGAAACCAGATTTGAAAGCATTCCTCCAGGAACCTGATACAATAACGCGTTGATATCAACACCCATTAATTTTGGATCCATCAATCCACTATCTATGTACTTTTGTCTGATTGGGATGAAATATTCTGTTACCTTATCTAAAAGCTCAAGGTCAATACCTGTATCATATTGAGTTCCTTTTAGCGCCGCCACAAATGACTCAGTAGGTGGTTGTGAAGTCCCTTCAGCAAACGGTGAAATAGCTGTATCAATAATATCCGCTCCAGCTTCAATCGCTTTCATATAGGACATACTGCCTAAACCGCTAGTTGCATGAGTGTGCAATTCTAAAGGCACTTTGATTTCCTTCTTGATTGCTTTTACCAGTTCATATGTGTTATAAGGATCCAACAACCCAGCCATATCCTTTATGCAGATAGAATCCGCACCCATTTGTTCAATTTCTTTTGCAAGCTTAATAAAGACCTGATTGGTATGAACAGGGCTTATTGTATAGGAAATAGCCCCTTGTGCATGGCCACCAAATTTCTTAGTCGCTTTAATTGCCGCCTCAAGATTTCTGGTGTCGTTTAATGCATCAAATATTCTGATGATATCAATTCCGTTGCTGATTGCTTTATCAACGAATTCATATACCACATCGTCTGCGTAATGTTTATAGCCTACAAGGTTCTGTCCCCTTAAAAGCATTTGTAATTTTGTTTTCTTAATATTTTTTCGAATAGTTCTTAATCTTTCCCATGGATCCTCGTCTAAAAACCTCAGGCAGGCATCATAACTGGCACCGCCCCACATTTCCAATGCATTATATCCAACATTGTCCATTGTCTCTAAAATTGGCACCATTTCATCAGTTGTCATTCTAGTTGCAATTAGGGACTGATGCCCATCTCTAAGAACGGTTTCAGTAATCTTCACCTTTGCCATATAACCCTCCATCTTTTGGTATTTCAATTATTATAACCTAATAATTGCACTATGCAATTAAATTTTACAATGTATACAGTATTTACTTATTAACCTCTATATGAATAATATTTCATCTCCCGATTTTACTGTGCCGCCTTTTATGACTTTTGTGAAAATCCCTTCAGTCGGCATGACACACGTACCCGTCTGTTGTTTGATTGCGCACCCGGTATGGCACTCTTTTCCAATCCTTGAAACCTCTTGTATCGTATCTCCAATCCGAAGTCTTGTCCCAATTGGAAGAGTTTTCAGTACAATGCCCTCAGTTGTAATGTTTTCCGCAAAAGCGCCTGCAGTTAATTCCAAACCCATAGCTCTCATTTTGTTCACGCTTTCGTTGGCCAAAAGGCTTATCTGTTTAATATCATCAAGTCCGCAATGTGCATCCCCTTCAATGCCTTTGCCTTCCAGGAAATTAGCCTCTGCAACAGAATTCTTTATAACCCCTTTTTTCTCACTTGTATTGATTGACAATACCTTTGCCATTTCTATTCCTCCCTGTAATTCCCAGATTTACCGCCAGATTTGGCTGTAAGTCTTATATCTGTAATTCTCATACCTCTGTCAATAGCCTTACACATGTCATAGATCGTAAGTGCTGCCGTAGCTACTGCACTCAATGACTCCATTTCAATTCCAGTTTTTCCAATTGTGCTTGCAATCGCTTCTATATAAATCGCTGATTTCTCTTCATCCATTATGAAATTCATTTCCACGCCAGTAATAAATATGTTGTGACACATGGGAATATTATATGCCGTATTTTTTGCAGCCATAATACCGGCCGTCTGTGCAACCGATAAAACATCTCCTTTTTTAATGTCCCCCGAAATAATTCTTTCAAGAGTAGATTTTTGCATATAAACAGTTCCTTTTGCAACCGCCACTCTTTTCGTATCTTCCTTATCCCCCACATCAACCATTTTAGGTCTGCCATTTTCATCAATATGTGTAAGTATTTCCATAAGCTTCTCCCTCGTTCATACTCGGTTTTCTATGTTATCCGCCAATTCTATTCATGTCACGAGCGATTGGCGCTTTTCCCTCTCCCAAATG
>JAENWI010000262.1 GCA_016650115.1 Peptostreptococcaceae bacterium
ATGCATCCATTGCTTCTGTTGCAGCTTCTGCTGTTTCTCTTGATCCTCTACCCTCTCTTGTTGATGGATACTATGAGGCAACAAGTACTGACCAAAGTCCTTCTTTTGATAGAACTGTTCTGGCTTCCAGGATCAAATATCCAGAGCTTGCCAAACGGCAAGGGATAGAGGGACGGGTTATGTTGCGTTTGTTCCTTTCTTCTTCTGGAAGGGTGGAACGAATTGAAGTGGAAGAAGATCCAGGCTATGGGTTAGCCCAAGCTGCAGTAAAGGCGTTTACTGGTTTGCAGGGCAAGCCAGCTATTTTTGAGGGTAAGGCAGTACCGGTAACGCTAAGGTACCCGGTACGATTTAGCCTTGAATGAGGGCTATGTTCCAAACTTCACTCTTTTGAAACAACGCTATAATGTTTATAGAAGCTTAGTGTTATGGAATGGAGAGAATTAAGCATTCCATTCGTTGATCTGACTATGTATGATCAAGATTTTTACACGAAGAAAAATCTTATATACCACAAAATATTAATATTGCCGGAATTTATGTTAATATAGATACATAACAAAACGTTTCAAACAAAGCCTATTGGAAGTTATTCTCAATGCTGCAATTCATTCGGAGTCTGATTCAGGGGTATTTGTATGTGGGCAGTTCTATCCACAAAAACAACGAATAGACTTCACTATTACAGATGCCGGGATTGGCATCCCTGAAAAAGTAAGTAAATATTTGCGCATAGATAGGCTGGATTCTTGTGAAGCCATCAAATGGGCATTGACAGAAGGAAACACAACAAAAGGGGGTGTTCAACCAGGAGGTCTTGGATTGAAATTGATCAAGGATTTTATCCAAATCAACAAGGGAAAGCTACAAATTGTATCCCAATTCGGATATTATGAGTTTTCTATAAATGGTGAGTCTTACCAAGAATTGAATTACGAGTTCCCCGGGACATGTATTAATATTGAAATTAACACCAATGATTCTAGTAATTATTGTTTACAATCAGAATTATCAAGTGAAGATATCTTTTAAATCAAGGAGTCAACAATGAGTGATCAGATCAAAATAAAGGTCTCTGAACTAATTGGCAATCAAATATGTATTTCTGCTGATGATGGGCAGAAAGTGTATAATAAAATTGAACAATTAGTTCGTGAGGGGAAACAAGTCACTGTTTCATTCGCGAATGTAACAATGTTGGTATCGCTTTTTCTTAATGTTGCCATCGGCCAGCTCTATGGATCTTTCGATGAGCAACATATCCGCAATCAATTGAAAGTTGAGGGACTTGCACCAGATGATATGGAGCTGCTCAAACGAGTAGTAGATAATGCAAAAAAGTATTATCCCAATAAAAAAGCCTATGATGCTGCATGGAAGAAGGAAAGTGAAGATGAGGAATAAAGCATTTGACCTTTCTTCCTATTCTTTTAGTGTGGGGGAACAAATACTTGTGGATACAAACATCTGGTTATATCTGTTTCCACCACCGGGAAACCCTCCGCATAGATTTCCTAATCAATATTCTCAGGCTTTTTTAAAGCTAGTTAAAGCGAAAGCTCAACCTATTTTGGACCCGATGGTTCTTAGTGAATATTTAAATCGTTATGCACGGATTGAATGGGAAGGACAAGACAAAACTCGATTTCCAAACTTCAAGTCTTTTAGAAATTCTCCATATTTCCAACCAATAGCTTCTTCTATAGGGACCTTTGCCAAAAAAATCATTGGATTTTGTATAATCCATTCGATACCGGCCAACCAATTAGATTTAGCCCAAGCTTTGACAGATTTTCTCCAGGGAGGAGTTGATTTCAACGATGCAATCCTTGTCGATGTTTGTAGAAAGAAAAATTTCAAATTGATGACCAATGATGGAGATTTCCAATATGGTGGTATTGAGGTAATAACATCTAATCCACGTCTCTTGCAAGCCTGCCCGTGAGTAGAGGTTTTCAGAATTTCGGTCGAGTAGACACTTACAGGCATTAATCTCCAGTACCAACAGCCTATAAATGCCCCTCCCAGAACCGTACAAATGACGATGAAATAATTATCCCGACAGCAAGCATCTAACTTCTTATCGAGTAATAGGAAACAATTATCACTATCGGGATAATTTTCTAGAGTCCATACAACTTTTTGACAATATCATCGTCCATGAACATTGGCGTTTCAGATATAAAGAGAGGTTCATCACCTCCCAACGCTTTTTCAATGACTTTCCTATGAAAGGTCTTGCTTCTATACGATTAGAGACTTATCCAAAGGATTGTATTCTTATGTGGGATAAGACCTTTTGTTTCTTAATCCCTCAAACTGGTGATGGC
>JAENWI010000526.1 GCA_016650115.1 Peptostreptococcaceae bacterium
AATTTTAGAATTGTCATCAATATCAGTGCTTCTACCTTGCAAACTATGACGGCACAGAACCTTGTGGATATGGCAGAAAAGCATGGTCTGAAAAGTGAGGACATTGAGCTTGATATCAAGGATGAGGTCTTTTCCAATTCTTGGCTAAGCCAGAATCTCCTAGAGTTCAAGAAGTGCTCAATGAGAGTGGCTTTAGATATATTCGATAGACAGGCTTTTGATTTGGAGGGTTTGTTTTTCAACCAATATGACACGATAAAACTGGATTATTCTCTCTATGCAGAATCAAATCAAGGCGTCTCTGCCCGTGATAGCCGGCTCTATCCTTCTTTAGTCACGATCGCATCTGAAAATGGAGTTGAAATCCTAGCCAAGGGAATTGAGAACCAGGAGCAGATGGCCGCCGCAAGAAAACACAAGGTCAAATACCTCCAAGGCAATTACTTCACTCCTCCAATCCCTTTCTTGACTTTTCAGATTTTTGCTAAAAAGTATCAGGATGGTCTTTATCAGGAAGAATACCATCTCGCATAGATAACGCAAAGAAGGTTACTTTCTTCGAGGAAACTAAAATGGGACTACTTTTGAAGCAAGATTCAACAATTCCAACGTACTTGGAGACAAGTCGCCTTCTGGCCTATACCCAACCCAGCATTACAAAACTCATGGCAAGCAAAGGATGGAATTCCCTTAATGGAGAAGACTGATCTCATTGATGAGATATATTCCTTTGTACGTGACGAGATTGAATATGGGCATACCAAATCCTATATTTCTTAAGCGTTTCCCAGGTCCTTGCCCTAGGCTGTGGGAACTGCATTACCAAGACAACTCTCCTAATGGCCCTCCTTAACGTGAATTTTTAATATATTTTACTAATAATTGCTTAAATATTCCATAATTTTATCCAAAATAATGGGTTAGACCATTTAATTTCTCTTTAATTCATAGTAGAATCTACTATGAACACAAGAGGGGGATCATATGGCCAGACCTGCAAGAACAGAGGGAAAAATCAGCGTTACCCTACATTTGGACAAGGGGCACAGA
>JAENWI010000150.1 GCA_016650115.1 Peptostreptococcaceae bacterium
CCTTTCGCATCCTTTGAAATGGGTGACAGATATTTAAGGACAATACTTGGCTTCTTGGGAATAACTGATTTTACAACCATATCAGCAGATGGCTTAGATGTTATTGGAAATGATGTTGATGCTATTGTTGGAAAAGCAATAGTGGAAGCTAAAGGAAAAGCAAAAAACTTTTAATAAGAAATAACCTGCTGTTGAGGCAGGTTATTTCTTTATTATATTATCAATCTAAACTTATTTCTTGTAAACTGTCTTGAAGTTATTCAAATTTATATTAACTTCTATCGTTCGTAAAAATCTACAAATGCGCAACAAATAAAGCAGTTCAAAACAGCAAACTTCTATCAAAAAACCTGATACTCTTTACCCCTTGAGCAGATCATCTAGCAAAACAAAATGACAAGCACATCAATTTCCAGACAAAAGTCTATTTTTATGTTATATTTGTATTACATAGTATGTAATACAAATGAGGTGATTGTTTATAGCTAATTATCCTGATTGGGTAATGAAATTCAAAGAAAAAGGAACTTATGTTAATTTGTTAGCTTCCCGATTTTTTACGCCTAAATAAATCCCCCATACCATAACGTGGTGCAGGGGATCTTCATATGCTTTCCCAAGATATTGCAAAGTCCATAGCTATCTATGATTTTATTAATCACAATCCATGCACCAATCTAGAGACAGCTACTGCGTAATGTACGGTCCTTTTCTTCCGGCAGTTCCGCATCTGAAAAGCCTTGAAATCAACTAGATTTAAGGCTTTCTTTAAAACATATTCTGTTTAAAATCAATTTAGGTATAAAGATATAGGAATTTCACAATTAAACATAATACTCGTTGCTACCTTTTTGAGACTCCTTAAACAGCATTGCTATGTCTGCTAAACTGATAGCCTTTGTTACGAAATTCAACTCTTCCATAATCTTTTGCCATAAAACACGAGTGACACAGCAATCAAACTGGTTGCAGCATTCTTCTTTCGTCTCAACAATACAATCTACCAACGCCAATGGTCCCTCAAGAGAGTTCAATACATCTTTAACGGAAATTTTGTCAGCATCCCTGGATAATCTGTATCCACCCTGAGCCCCTCTAAGGCTGTCAATGAGTCCCGACCTTTTAAGATGTATAAATAACTGCTCAAGATATTTATCTGAAATTCCCTGCCGTTCAGAAATGCTTTTCAAATTAATGTAATCCCGTTCACCATAAATTGCCATATCCGCTAACGCTTCAAGTCCATATCGGCCCTTCGTTGATATTTTCATTTTCACCTCCATCAATAAAGTTTTCATATTTCTTTTATAACCAGTATATAATCTGTATCCTTCAATCATCACTGGCTCTATGGCTGTAGCAGCTCCATCAGAGCATCTTGGGATATCGTGCCGATGCTTGCCATATCTTCTCTCACGATGGCATCGGCTAAATCCTTCTTGCTTTCTTGCAGTTTCAGGATTTTCTCTTCCACTGTCCCTTTTTCAATCAGCTTATATACCTGTACGCTGTTTTTTTGTCCAATTCTATGAGTTCTATCAGTAGCTTGATTTTGCGCAGCAATATTCCACCACGGGTCATAATGGATGACAACATCTGCACCCGTAAGGTTGAGCCCTGTCCCCCCTGCCTTTAATGATATTAGGAAAACTTGAGTATCATTCACATTGAACTTGTCCACTAGTTCCATCCTCTTCTCCTTTGAAGTTGCCCCTGTAAACATATAGTAAGAGATACCTTCCTTCACCAGCCTTTCCTCAATAATGTCTAGCATTGAAGTGAATTGAGAAAACAGCAGCACCTTATGACCTCCTGATGTAGCCTCTAATAGAAGCTCTATGCAGACTTCCATCTTAGCACTTTCCGCCTTAAAATCCTCATAACAGAGAGATGGATGGCAGCACAACTGTCGCAGTTTAGTTAACAGCGCCAGAATAGCAATTTTGCTGCTTTCAAAGCCTTTTTGCTGGATATTTTTATTGATCTCCGCCTTGGTTTTCGCTAAATTTGCCAGGTATAGCTTCTTCTGCTCTCCCTCCATCTGGGCATAAACTACGCTCTCCACCTTATCTGGGAGTTCCTTTAGCACATTGCTCTTTAACCTACGCAACATAAATGGGGCAACCTGCTTACTTAACATTGTCATTTTATCCTTGTCGCCGTTCTTCACAATGTCAGTCTCGTAGGTATTCTTGAATTTTTTATAACTATATAGATAAGCAGGCATTAAAAAATCAAAAATGCTCCACAACTCACTTAACTTATTTTCAACAGGTGTGCCGGTAAGTGCAAATCGTTGCTTACTCTTTATGGCCTTTACCGCCTTGGCATTTTGCGTCCCCTGATTTTTAATATATTGTGCCTCATCAATAACATGATATCTAAACACTTTGTCCTTATATCGTTCAACATCCCTTTTTAGTAAATCATATGAGGTAATTACTAGATCATAGTCATCCATTTGCTTTAACAATGCTTTTCGCTCCACCAAGGAACCTATAATTATCAGCACGCTAAGCTGAGGTGCAAATTTCAGTATTTCATTCTGCCAATTTAATACAAGTGAAGCTGGGCAAACTACTAGTGTACTACAATCTTGACCTTCTTCCTTTTTAGAAAGTAATAAAGAGAGCATCTGAATAGTCTTGCCTAGACCCATATCATCTGCCAAAATTCCTCCAAAGCCATAGCTGTCCATGGTTGCCAGCCATCTATGCCCATCCTTTTGGTATCCTCTCATAATACAGCTAATACTATCTGGTACCGAAAAGTCGCTGTCATCAATTGCCTTCATATTTCTTATCAAGCTCTTAAAATGCCCATTTCTCTCAAAGGTTACATTATTAGAGTTTTTCAAAAGATTATCTAGGTACATCGCCCTATATTTTGGAACTGCAATTTGACCGGTGGATAAATCTTTCTGAGAGAGTCCCAGGCCGTCTACCATCTCAGCCAGTTCAGAAAAACCAGCATCATCTAGTTTAATAAAGCTACCGTCCTTCATTCTATAATACTTTCTCTTTTGCTTATATTGATTTAAAGCATCCATTGCCTCATCCAACGGCAATTCCTTTGTATCCAGTTCAATATTAAGAAGCTCACTTTCAAGCCTAACCCCTACAGATATCTGAGGAGGCCTTTTTATACCCATATTTTTAAATCTATCAGACGCGAACACTTGGCTCAATTTTGCAATTTCTGCAAAGCCTTCACTGATAAATTGATAAATCATGTCGTCATTTCCTTGGATAAATAAAAACTTTTGTATTTGTTCGTAACTCTTGAAATATTTATTCATAACCAAGGCTATTCTTCGTTCTTTTTTTTCATCCCTAGCAATGTACTTTGGCGGCTTGCTCGCAACATCATTTGGATCTATTTCCACAACTCCGTATTGATATTTCACTACAGCGGTAACTGTGTCATTTTGAGGGCTATCCAGATAAATATTCGCCTGCATTTCATCAGGTGCAAATTTTTTAATCTTATGAAGGTCACCTCTAATATCTATAACATCTTTTAGTTCTGCCAGTACATTAACATAGAAGGATATCATATCATCATTGGAAATAGTGAGCAGTTGCTTTGATTCAAGTTTTGCTATGATTAAATCTTTTATTTTTTTAGAAACATCTTGATTACAACGGCATAAGACATTAGCAAGATCATTTTCTCTCCCAAATTTTGATTTATCGTCGCAATACAAATAAATATGCTTCTCTCCTAATAAGTACTCGCAATCTGGTAAATATAAAGCAAAGCCCTTCTTTTGAGGAAGCTCTTTGATTTCCAAATAGAAACCTTGGGTCTTGTCCACTAATTTGGCTGTCTTGCTGCTTCCGCCGCCGGTTCTGTTACTGCCAAATGTACTTATACCTACCTCTCCCCCTATGACATCGCTCCCTATCATTAAATCAAACAACTCATCAACACCAGAAGGCATAAGCTTCAAGGTCTTTTTATCTCTTTCCGGACTATAACCGCCATTACCATAATTATAACCGTAACGATATGAGTAGTTGTCATTACCCCTAGAATACTGACCTTTTTCATCTTGTTTATGAAGAATAAATCTTAGCAATGGTTGAGCTTCCTTTTCAAAAGAGTCAATATGATGAAGAAGCTCCAGTTCCTTGCCATAGGCTACTCTGCTCCTGGTTTTCATGTTATTACAGAAGCTCTCGATATTTTTTACAACATATTGGCGAGTACTTCCAACGGTAATGCTTAA
>JAENWI010000216.1 GCA_016650115.1 Peptostreptococcaceae bacterium
ACTCATCACATCAACATTGAATACACTTTTCTTAAGCGAGGTTGCCGTTAAGCATACCCCATTTACTGAAACGCTGTCTCCTGCCTTTAAATCATCAAAAATAAGATTCCCCCTTATTTCCAGAACTGAAGATTTTGTCCCGGATTTAACTGAAATCACTTCTCCTATTTCCTCAACTATCCCTGTGAACATTGTTTACCACCTCATATTCTATCAATAGATCCTCTCCGAAAATTTTTATATTTTTTCTGACAAGTTGAAAGGCATCATCTGGGTCCTCTCTGCCAATTCCACCAACTGGAGATTTTGCTGCGGAACCCCCAAATATTTTAGGAGAAATATATGCCTCCACCTTATTTATAATGCCATTTTCTAAGGCACTAAAGTTTAACGTGGAACCACCTTCAAGTAAAATGCTGTCCATTTTTTCTTTTCCAAGTTTTTCCATTAATATATTTAAATCGATATGCCCATCTTTTTTGGGAATATGAATCACTTTACACCCTGCATCTGAAAGCAGTTTGATTTTCTTTGTTTCTTGGCTTGTTGTTGCAATATATGTTGGCACTTCGAAAGCTGATCGAATAATTTTCGAACTTAAAGGGATCCTTAGGTTTGTATCACAAATAATACGTGTTCCGTTCCTGCCATTCGGGGTTCTGCAGGTCAGCATTGGGTCATCCTGGATAACCGTATTAACGCCAACCATAATCCCTGAATACTTGTGCCTTGATTGGTGTACATGTTCTCTTGCCTTTTCTCCGGTAATCCATTTTGACTTTCCTGAAAACGTGGCAGTTTTACCATCTAAGGTCATTGCATATTTCATTACAACATAAGGAATCCCTGCCTTCATGTAATGGAAAAAAATATAATTCAGCTTTTGGTTTTCCATATCCATAAGCCCGGTTTCCACTTCAATGTTATTATTTCTCAAAGTTTCAATTCCTTTACCTGCCACTAATGGGTTTGGATCCACCGAGCCAATGATTACTCTTTTTATGCCGCTTCTAATAATCGCTTCTGTGCATGGAGGCGTTTTCCCGTAATGACAACACGGTTCAAGGGTAACGTACATGGTTGCCCCATCTGCGGGTACTCTACAGGAGTTTATTGCATTCCTTTCTGCATGAAGGTCACCATAATTTTCATGATAACCGCTTCCGATTATCTCTCCATTCTTCACAATAACAGCCCCTACCATTGGATTTGGATTGACATATCCACAACCTTTTTCTGCAAGCTCCAGTGCCAGCTTCATATATTCCATATCTTTCATTATTCTTCACCTCCAAGTTGAATCTCGTGGTCTGGGGCGTCCCGCCCCTGACCACTTTACTTTCCAATAAAAAAATACCAAGAACAATATGTTCAAGGCATTAAAAGCATGTATTCTATAAATATTTATAAATATACACATTGCCTGTAAAATAAAAACTCTGAAATGCAAAAACATTTCAGAGTTAAAATACAAATCTCGTATATACATATAAATATGCACACCAAACTCTCTTCTTTCATCCAGACTATACTGTCGGCCTCGGAATTACACCGAATCATACCTTGCGGCTCGTGGGCTTTACCACCGGTAGGGAATCGCACCCTGCCCTGAAGATTCTTATTCAATTAAGTATGATTTTAGCACCTGCTTTTAAAAATGTCAATGTAAATGCGAATGTTATTTTATTAAATCAACAAACAAAATTGTCAATTAATCTGACATTCCCTATAAAAACTGCTATAGCGACCAGTGTTTTACCCTCTATTTTAGTTTTCGGTTTCAATGTTTCAGCATCAACTATTTCAACATAATCTAAACGTGCCAGTTTTTCGGATAAAATTTCATCTTTTATATACTTTTGTATTATTACAGGATCATTTTCACCCTCATAGATGGCCATTTCTGCTAGTCTCAAAGCCTTTTGGATTACAATTGATGCATGATGTTCTTCTTGACTTAAATGAATATTTCTAGAACTTCTAGCGAGTCCATCCACTTCGCGAATAGTTTCGCATTCAATGATTTCTATGTCAAAATTCAAGTCATTCACCATCCTTTTGACAACCGCCACTTGCTGTGCATCTTTTTGCCCAAAATATGCCTTATCCGGTCTGACAATATTGAACAGCTTGGCAACCACCGTACAGACACCCCTGAAGTGGGTATCTCTGCTTTGGCCGCATAGACTATCCGTCAGTGTCTCCATATCCACATAAGTGGAAAAGCCTTCTGCGTACATTCCGTCATGCTCTGGGGTGAACAGAATATGAGCTCCCGCCATGTTACACTTCACAATATCAGTTTCTGTATCCTTCGGATAATTTGAGAAATCCTCTTTTTTATCAAATTGCTTTGAGTTTACGAAAATGCTTACGACTACCCGGTCATTTTCTTCCACTGCCCTTTTGATTAAACTTTCATGTCCTTCATGTAAAAACCCCATGGTAGGTACAAATCCGACCTTCAGTCCTTCTGTCCTCCACTTATTTACCATGCTGCGAACTCCTTCTACAGTACTCGTTATTTCCATATTTTCCTCCTACTATTGGGTGCAGTTTCTCTGAATACCGCCCACAAAGAAGATTTTAGCACAATCCCCTGTTTTTCTCAAGAAAAACAGGCATGAAAATTATACCAGTTCTTCATAAAAATTTTTAACTGTTATTTAGGGAAGACTACAACCAAAAACATTTTAAACTTTTCCGAAGCAAATACTGAGTGAGGTCTACCTGAAGGCATGACAATAGAGTCTCCTGACTTCACCGTGAATTTTTCCTCATCCACTGTAATTTCACCCTCGCCATCCAGCCCTACAACAATGGCATC
>JAENWI010000165.1 GCA_016650115.1 Peptostreptococcaceae bacterium
CAATGGGATTCGGATATTACTTGGGAACAGAAAGCTAATGGAAGTGCAAAATATTTCTATGACAGAATTAGAAGCTCAATCGGATAAACTGGCCAGTGAAGGAAAAACTCCTATGTATGTTGCTATGGATCAAAAAATGTCGGGCATCATTGCAGTTGCAGACGTAGTGAAACCAAGCAGCTTAAAGGCAATTGAGAAACTTCAGTCTATGGGTATAGAAGTAGCTATGATAACAGGGGATAATCGAAGGACTGCTGAAGCGATTGCCAAACAGGTGGGAATTGACCGTGTACTTGCTGAAGTTTTGCCACAGGATAAATCAAACGAGGTGAAAAAGCTGCAGGCTGAAGGTAAAAAAGTGGCTATGGTGGGGGATGGCATTAATGATGCACCCGCACTTGCACAAGCAGACATCGGTATTGCAATAGGATCGGGGACTGACGTTGCTATAGAGTCTGCAGATATCGTGCTTATGAGAAGCGACTTAATGGATGTACCTACAGCAATACAGCTTAGCAAAAGCACCATTAGAAATATCAAGCAAAATTTATTCTGGGCATTTGGATACAATGTAATAGGAATTCCTATTGCAGCAGGACTACTTCATCTCTTTGGAGGGCCACTGCTTAACCCAATCTTTGCCGCAGCTGCAATGTCTTTAAGCTCTGTATCCGTACTGTCGAATGCATTAAGACTAAAAAGATTCAAGCCATAATGATTATAAATTTGGAGGGTAAACACATGATGTAATGCTAGAATTCAATTTATAACCATTAATTTTAAATAATGCGTGCCGAATAAAAGAAGTATTTATAAATTATAATAAAATATAGTAAAGAGTAATTTTTGGAGGGAAAGAAATGGAAAAAATGATATTGAAAGTAGATGGGATGTCTTGCTCTCATTGCGTGAGTGCAGTTACAAAAGCGGTAGTTAGTCTTGATGGTGTGTTGGAAGTGGATGTTAAATTGGAAACGAAAACAGTAACCGTAGAGTATGATTCTGGCAGGGTTGGCTTTGAAAACATTAAAGAAGCAATTGAAGATGAAGGATATGATGTAAAATGAAGCAAGATATAAAAAAGGTGCTTGTCGTAGATGATGAATTGAAAATTTTAGAGGTTATAAAGTCATTTCTTGAAAGCAAAGGATATGAAGTCTTAACTGCTGAAAATGGGAAACAAGCCTTATGTATTTTTGAAAAGGAGAATATATCTCTTGCAATCTTAGATCTGATGCTGCCGGATATGTCTGGTGAAGATATTTGCATGTCACTGCGGCAAAGATCGCGTGTGCCAATTATAATGCTAACGGCAAAGGTGGAAGAAAAGGATATGCTAAAAGGACTGGGAGTTGGTGCGGACGATTATATTACAAAACCTTTTAGCTTAAAGGAACTTTCTGCAAGAATTGAAGTAATTTTGAGAAGATCAAGCGACGACCTAGTCGCATTGTATAATAAAAACACATTTCATGAGGGTGATTTAGAGATTGATTTTGAAAGTTATACAATAAAAAAAAATGGCAGTGAAGTTAATCTCACACCCAATGAATTTAAAATACTGGCTGCCTTGATTAAATACCCAAATAAAGTATTTACCAGGGATGATTTAATATCAACTGCACTTGGGGATGAATTTGAGGGATATGACCGTGTAGTGGACACTCATATCAAAAACATCAGGCAGAAGATTGAAAGTAATTCAAAAAAACCGGTTTATGTACTTACCATACGGGGAGTTGGATACAAATTTGGAGGGAAATAATATGAAGTACAATTTAAAATCAAAGCTTTCTTTGTCCATTGCTTTGGTGGTACTTCTTACTGTTGCATTAATCAGCTTGCTTGCAAATTTTTTTATTGGAAATCAATTTAAAGATTATATCACTACTCAACAAGAAAAAACTACTCAGGATATTGTTAATAGTATTAGTTTGCAATTTGATAAAGAAACAGATACTTGGAATTTGGACTTTATACATACGATTGGTATGTATGCGTTATATGACGGCTATATAATTAAGGTTTATGATTTGAAAAATCAAACTTTGTGGGATGCAGAAGCCTTTGATATGAACCTTTGTACAGAAGTGATGGATGATATCGTTCATAGAATGCAGGTGGAGCATCCAAAGGTGAATGGTAAATTCACCTCTAAAGACTTTTCCTTAATGCAAAATAACCAGATTGTTGGAATAGCAAATATTAGTTATTTTGGGCCGTACTTTTTAAGTAAAGATGATTTTCAGTTTTTAGATTCTCTAAACAAAATTTTAATTGGAATTGGTATCTTTTCATTGATGATCTCTATTTTGGTGGGATTCCTAATGGCAAGGCGTCTTAGCAACCCAATCTATAAAATTGTGGGAGTCACGAAGCAAATATCGGGAGGAGATTACAGTGTAAGAATTAAAGAAGTAACGAGTACAAAAGAAGTAGAAGAGTTGGTTAGAGCCGTTAATCATTTAGCTGCTACCTTAGAGAAGCAAGAAAATTTGAGAAAGCAACTGACGGCTGATGTGGCACATGAACTGCGTACTCCGCTAACAACGGTACAAACCCATATTGAGGCAATCATAGAGGGAATATGGGAACCAACAACAGAACGAATGCAAAGTTGCTATGATGAAATGACCCGTATCAATAAATTAGTAAGTGATTTAGAAAGGCTTGCTAAGGTAGAAAGTGGTAATTTTAAGCTTAATAAAACAAATATAAACCTTCTTGACCTTTCAAACAAGATGGTCAGCAATTTCGAAATGGAGTTTAAGAATAAAAATCTGAATATTACTGCTATTGGAGACTGTCCTGATATAATTGCTGATAGTGATAGGCTGAATCAAGTATTAATGAACCTAATTTCCAACGCTATAAAATACACCTTGGATGGAGGAGAAATTAGAATTATCATTTCTGAGACGGAGGATACTGCCATTTTCATCATAGAAGATAATGGAATCGGAATTGCAGAAAATGAGATTCCATATATATTCGAACGGTTCTATCGAGCTGATAAATCCCGTAACCGTATGACAGGGGGATCCGGTATCGGCCTTGCAATCGTTAAGTCTATTGTAACAGCCCATGGAGGTAGTGTTGATGTGGAAAGCCGTTTAAACAAAGGTAGCACCTTTGTGGTAACTCTGCCGAAATCAAATTAAAATAAGGAATATTAAACTTTATATATTTTATTAATGTAAACCTAGAAAGGAAAAAGAAGAAATGAAATCGAAAGAAAATAAAAAGAAAAACTTACTTATCATTGCTATTGCTATTGTTGTAGTTGCTGTTGCAGGATTTTCAATATTCGGACCGAAGAATGAAGAGCAAATTAGTGTAAAGCAGGTATCGGCTACTAATGAAAATGGAGATATTGAAATACCAATTGCTGATATTACGGAAATAGCAACATTTTATGCATATACCGAACTGGATTCAAAGATGGAAGTTTTAGCCGTCAAGGCATCTGATGGAACCATCAGAACGGCTTTCAATACCTGCCAGGTATGTTACAGTTCGGGAAGAGGCTATTATATACAGGAAGGTGATGTTTTAGTCTGCCAAAATTGTGGTAACAGATTTAGTATGGATGAGGTTGAGGTTACAAAAGGGGGTTGTAATCCAGTGCCAATTTTTGAGGAGCAAAAAGAAGTTAATGGTGACACAATTACTATTACCAAGGAGTTCTTAAAAGAAGCTGAGGTCATTTTTAAAAATTGGAAGGTCTAAGAATACAAATAATGTCTGATTCTAGATTGATTTTATGAAACACTAAG
>JAENWI010000517.1 GCA_016650115.1 Peptostreptococcaceae bacterium
TGCTATGGAAGAATATTTTGATGGCAAGGTTAAAACAATCATTAAAGAAGGTGTAAGTGATTTAGACAAGCAGGCTACAAAAGAAGCGGCACTTGCTATGATTGACCAGGGAGCAACAGTTATTGTTGCATGCAGCTTTGGATTTATGGATGCTATTGACGAACTGGCAAACGACCCTGCTTATGCAGACATTAACTTCCTGCATTTTTCAGGATTTAAAATGAACGACACGAACTTTGGAAATTATTTCGGCGCTACAGAAGAACCTAGATACCTTACAGGAATCATTGCCGGTATGATGACAAAATCAGACAAACTTGGATATGTGGCTGCATTCCCTTATACAGAAGTACAAATTGGAATTAATGCTTTTACATTAGGTGCCCAGTCAGTTAACCCTGATGTTGAAGTAAAAGTAGTTTATATTAACAGTTGGTATGATCCTGCACAGGAAAAAGCCGCTGCCGAAGCATTGTTAGCACAGGGCGCTGATATTATTACTCAACATTGTGACACTACTGGACCACAGGTTGCTGCTGCTGAAAAGGGAGTTTATGCAATAGGATACAACATGGATAACAGTGCTGTTGTTCCAGAGTCATTCTTAACAGCAGCTATCTGGCATCATGAAAAATTCCTTATCCCTACAATTGAAGCAATTATGGCTGGAACATGGACACCTGAATCTTATTATGGAACAATGGCAGACGGATATGTGGACCTTGCACCAATGACTGACTTAGTACCTGCCGAAACACAGGCAACTGTTAATGAAGTGAAGGCCAAGATTGAAGCTGGAGAATTCCCAATCTTTGTTGGACCGATCTATGATAATGCAGGAAACCTGGTTGTTAAAGAAGGCGAGACTTTAGACAGAGATGGAATCTGGAAGATAAACTATCTTGTAAAAGGCGTTAGTGCTGTTCAGTAAATAATATTAATAATCAAATATAAAATCCAAACACAAACCTGCGGACATTATGATATAATAATGTCCGCAGGTTAATTTTCTTAAATAGTAATTTTGGAGGAATTTATGCAAGACAATATTGCAATTCAAATGAA
>JAENWI010000044.1 GCA_016650115.1 Peptostreptococcaceae bacterium
ATCAAATCATAAATGCGCTATATATGAGTCAGAGGGAAAAATTGAAATCATCAAATCATAAATATATGAACCAGAAATGAAACCGAAAGGTTGGAACTAGAGGTAAATCGATGTCAGGTATTATTCAACTTAATATATTACAGTTCAGCTTAATATATCTTCTGCTGATTGTTGTCCTTGCCCTAATGAAAAGAGCAAAAATCAACCAGACAAAGTTATTACTCCTTGGAACTGTCAGAATGACTGTTCAGCTTGTGCTTGCGGGTTTTATACTGACCTATATTTTTGCAAATCCGCATCCGGTTTTCACTATAGCCTACATTTCTGCTATGGTAATTTTTTCCATTGTACGAATTCTGAACAGGAATAAATGGCTTAATAAAAGCTTTAAAATTGCAGTTTCTCTTTCATTGACACTTTCAGGTGTTTTTATTCTCGCATATTTTACTCTGATAGTTGTCGGGGTCAGTGTTTTCAATCCCCAATACACAATACCTATTGGCGGTATGATTATCGGCAACTCAATGACTGGAATAACTTTGGCATTAAAGACTTTTAAGGAAAGTATCGCTTCAAATAAATCCCGAATAGAAACCTTGCTGAATCTTGGAGCAACACCAAAGCGTATTTTACTCCCCTATGTAAACAGCGCACTTGAAACAGCTCTACTTCCAACAATGAATTCGATGCTGGGTATGGGCATCATTGCTCTGCCTGGATTAATGACAGGCCAAATATTATCTGGAACTTCCCCCTCCACCGCAATTCTTTATCAAATTGCCATCATGGTTGCAATCACAACCTCTGTCTGCCTCTCTGTATTCTGTTCTTTGCATTTTGGTTATAAAACACTATACAACAAACAGAACCAAATCAGCCAGCTGTAAGACAAATCCTTCTATATTTTCAGCAGTTGCGAACAGGTATTTCATATTCTCCAGCAGTTGCGAACAAACCTTTCATATTCTCCAGCAGTTGCGAGCAAACCTTTCATATTCTCCAGCAGTTGCGAACAAACCTTTCCTGCTTTAGGTGGTTTTTTCGCGGAAAAGTATAACTATTTATCCTGCAAACTATTATTCACATCTGTTTTCTCCACTTTGATGCTTCGTGTTTCATACTTACAGCTTTTTTTCGTAGAAAAGCATAACTATTTTTTAATTAGTTATCATACTTCTGGTCTAAAGCGAACGAATAGTATAATTTGTTTACTATTAAAGTCAAATTTGCCCTATATTATGGAAACCCGTTATCTACTTCTTTTAAATTATATCCTTGAGAGATAACAAGTTATCTCTCAACATCTTTTATCATGCTAAAGTATGCACTTTCTAAGTCAGGCGTCATCACGCACCATTGGGAGCTAGCAAGTCAGGCGCCATCACGCGCCATTGGGAGCTAGCAAATCACATCCCGACTCTCCATTCGTACGCCGCATACTAGCATCTAGTTGTCTAACTGTTCTGGGACAGTTTATAAATCGCTTCTGCATATATTTTGGCAGCTCTCATCAGGTTGTCTATTGAAATGTATTCATTTTTCTGATGAGCTACCTCTTCTTCTCCGGGGAAAGTGGCACCAAATGCCACGATGTTATCAGTTGCTCTTGCATATGTTCCACCGCCGATAATAACCGGTTTGCTGTTCAGATCTCCAGTTTGTTCCCGATAAATATCCATCAGGATTTCCACCATTGGATAATCTTCAGGAAAATAAATTGGGGCTTGGTTCTTCAATCTGATAATTCCAAAATTATGTAAGTTTAATATTGGCATGATAGAGGAATAGACGTCTTCTTCTTTTGCTGTTACAGGATATCTTACATTGATTACCAATCTTCCCGCTTCACTGTCAACATTAATTTTACCCACATTGAAAATCAGGTTTCCGGAAACTTCATCCGATATTCCACAGCCAATTTTTGTTCCGTCAAGTTCAAACCCAATATGTTTATTGTAAAACTCTACAAAATCAATCATATCTTCATTCACTATTGGAAGCTTGCCAAGGAGTTCCATCATGATAGATATGGCATTTAAACCTTTTTCTGGTCTGGCTCCATGAGAGGAAATTCCATGGCTGGTGATTTCGAGGCTTTTTCCCATACCCTTCACATTGATTTTATAGCCGGTTTCAGCTTTATAGGTTGCTACGATTTCTCTTATTGAATCATAATTGTCGCCTCTTAATATCGCCCTGGCGCTGTCTGCGACCATGTTCGCCGCATTCCCGCCCGTTACAGTTCTAAGTTCCAGGCCTTTATTAGTGGTTTTTCCGATTTTTTTGGCCAGTTCAAAAACCAGTATGCCCTTTTCACCATGAATTACTGGGAAATCCGCATCAGGAGTAAACCCAAGGTCAGGAGACTTTTCTTTTGAAAAATAATGCTTCATGCCATCCCAGTCAGTTTCTTCATCAAGCCCAAGTATTAGTCTGACCTTTTTCTCAGGTATGATTCCCGAATCCTTGAGGGCCTTCATTGCATAATAAGATGCTACTAATGGTCCCTTGTTGTCACTGGCTCCTCTTCCAAACATCTTGCCGTCAGCAATTTCACCTGCAAATGGATCATATTTCCAGTCGCTGCCTTCCGGTACAACATCTAAATGCGCAAGAATACCGACAACTTCCGCATTGGTTCCAATAATTTCCCCAGCTTCATCTAAAAGGTATCCGCCAAACTCAATATGTCCCCCATAATTATCTACATTTTCAATATCAAATCCATCAGCTGAAGCCTTCTCAAGCATATATTTAAAGCTTTCATGAACCCCCTTGCCAAAAGGCAGGAATCCGTCTTCACTGTCGTTTAAAGCTGGTTCAGCTACGCTTTTTATTGAAATAAGCTCCTGCAAGGTTTTAATCATTTCATCCTTATATTCTTCAATTAATTTTAAGTATTCCATTAATATCCTCCAATGCCTGCTTTGCTTTTAATAAGTGTCCCGACTCAATCAGTGCCGGGTTGGTTTCCATTTCTGCGTCCAATGGGATCACCTCATAGACAGTTTTGCCATTTCTTTTATATTTATCCACCCATGTAGGTGTATAGCTCATTTTAACAAAAATTAACTCTTTTGTACTCACCATGTATTCCAACTCAACTCTTGCAATCATTCCCTGTTCCGTGTACCTGTTTTGAACGGTCTCTTCTCTTTGATTCGAAATAAAATTCCCCATACTGTAGAACACAGGAACATTCTTGCCTGTTGTTTCTGATTTCACCATTTCCATTTTCTGAATGACATGGGTATGAGAAGCAAATATAATATCCACATTCATCTCCTCAACCGCCGATTTCACAATTTGTTCCTGCCATTTATTAGGTACCTGCTGATATTCTTCTCCCCAATGCAGGTATAGCACGATGAGATCCGCACCTTCGTTTTTAGCGTCATCTACTACAATCTTTATTTTTTCCAGATCTGCATCAAGACTATTATAGGAAAAAGAATTGATCAGCTGTGCCGTTTCTGCAGAAATATAATTCCCGTTAATTGCTACATCCGTTCCACTCCCTGAGGATTCATAGGTATAAGAAACAATACCCACATTCACCCCATTAACATTATTTATTGAATATCTAGGTTCGTTGGGATCCATTCTGCTTCCGGAGGTTGTCATCCCTGCCTCTCTTAAAACTTCGAGAGTCCTAATGACCCCGGAGTTACCTGTATCTACCATATGGTTATTGGCAGTAATTGCAACATCAAAGCCAGTATTTTTTAATGCAGCAGCAAGTTCATCAGGTGTGCTGAATGCCGGATATCCGCTATATGGCTTACCTCCGAAGGTTCCTTCAAAATTACCGATGGCCAAATCTGCCTGATCAATATATTTTTTTACATATTTGAAATTATTATTATAATCATAAGTCCCGGTTTCTGCATTGTATTGAGAAGCAAGTTGCGGTTCATGAACCATAATGTCTCCAACACAAACTATTTCTAGGTTTACTGGTTTTTCAGCAGGTTTTTCTTCCTCCTGCTCAAGCCCAGAGTTTAACTCATTTCCCGGATGATTACTTCCATTAAAAAGTAGTGGGATCACCATTAATGCTCCCACTACCAACAGTCCTATAATTACTGGCACTATTACCTTCTTAATTATATAAGGTCTCGTCAAGTTCAATCTAGACATTTTAGCCTTCTATTCTACTGATTCCACTCCTGCTATATCAGGGTATTCTTCCCTTAAAACCTTTTCAACAACATTTTTCAATGTCATTTTCGCCCCCGGGCAACCTGCACATCGTCCCTGAAGTTTAACTCTAACCATTTTTTCCGGTGTGTATTCTATAAATTCGATATCCCCACCATCTCTTTGTAAATAAGGTCTGATATTTTCTACTGCCGCTTTAATATTATCTTCCATTTTTAATTTCTCCTTTTATATATATTATATTCCCTGTATTACCCATTTAGGCTCTACTGTGAAAACACTTTCCGTTTTTCCGTTTGTAATACCTTTTATGGCCACTGACTTAATCGGGTCTCCATGCTCGTCAAAGGAAATGGTTCCTGAAACCCCTTTAAACTGCATCGTTTGCTGTAATGCATCTCTGACAGCTGTCCCATCTGTGGCTGTGCCGGCTCTGTTAATAGCATCAATGGCTATTATATAAGAGTCAAAGGCAAGTGCCGTTGCGCTTTCAGGAACCGCATTAGCCCCATATCTGTCTTTGAACGCGCTTAGAAAGGATTCAGAAAGCGGGTCGCTTACCGTTTTTTTATCGAATAGAACTGAGTAGGCAATTTTAATTTGGGAATTCTCTTCTGCCAAATTCAATATTTCTTCCGATTCCCACTGGTCTGTACCAATAAATAACACATCCAGTTTCATTTGATCTGCCTGTTTTAATATTTCTATCGTATCTTTAACTTTTCCTGGGAGAAAAACAACTTTAACACCAGCTTCACTGATGCCATTTAATTGCTTGGAAAAATCTTTCTCTCCTGGTATATAATCCTCACTGTCTAATATCGCACCCTCGTTCTCTGTCAGCTGTATCATCTTGCTTGAAAAACTTTTCGATACTGCTGCTGCAAAATCATCCTGCAAAGGTTTAATTATAGCTGCGTTGTTAAGTTCCAACCCTTCTACGGTATACTTGGCAAGCGCCACACCTTGAAATGCATCAGTATAAGATACTCTGAAATAAAATGGGTTATAGCTTGTAACCAAAGGATTTGTATTCGTTATAGTAATGGCCGGAATAGAAGCTGCTTCCAGTTTACCTGCAGCCATTAAAGAATTCACACTGCCATAACTGCCAAGAACCAATGCTACCCGTTTGTCCACAATTTCCTGTACAACCGTTTCAGCTATATAAATATCTGATTTATTATCAAAATAAAGCAACTCAACCTTCTTGCCAAGCGCTCTTGGGAAAAGCTGATTTGCGATTTCTATCCCCGTTTTTTCCAGTTCCCCCTGCTCTTTATCTGGTCCAGACAGAGTCTCATATACTGCAATTCGCACTGTATCATCATCACCTTCAGAGCCGTCAACAAATACTGCCTTAAAGTTATCGTAACTTTCACATCCAGTGAATGTAAAAATTATAAAAACAAAAAAACAAATAACTGACAATAATGCCCTGGTTTTATTTCTTTTTTTTATCATTATCTCTCTAATCTCTTTAACCTCCTTAACATCATATATACTTATTCCCCTAAATAAGCTTTTCTAACCTTATCATTTCCAAGAAGTTCTCTTCCCGGCCCCTCAAGCTTGATTTTACAGATTTCCATTACATAGGCATAGTCTGAAATTTCAAGGGCAGCCTTGGCATTTTGCTCAATCAGAAGAACATTTACACCAGACCTATTAATTTATTTGATAATTCCAAATATGCTTTTAACAACAAGTGGCGCCAGTCTCAATGAGGGTTCATCCATCATTAATAATTTTGGCTTACTCATCAATGCTCTTCCGACTGCAAGGATCTGTTGCTCTCCTCCGGGAAGTGTTCCTGCCATTTGCCATTCTCTTTCCTTCATTCTTGGGAATAAATCAAAAACCCAGTTTTTATCTTTTAGAATTTCGACTTTATCTTTTCTTGTGTAAGCTCCCAGCATTAGGTTTTCGTCGACAGTCAGATTTGGGAACACTCTTCTTCCTTCAGGGCAAGGAATAATTCCTTCTTTTACAATATCTTTGGTCTTCATATTTGTAATATTAACACCATCACAGATGACGCTCCCTTTTGTCTTTGGAATAAGTCCCAGAATACCCTTAAGAGTAGTACTTTTACCTGCCCCGTTTGCGCCAATAAATGAAATGATTCCCACTCTCAACAAACATTTTTATTCCTCTAAGTGCATGAATTCCGCCGTAGTGGACCTGCAAATTCTTAATATCCAACATTATTCATCCACCCCCAGATACGCTTCAATTACCTTCGGATCATTTTGTATTTCCTTAGGGTTTCCGCTAGCAATGGTAACTCCGTAATCCAAAACGTAAATTCTAGAGCATACACCCATTACTACCTGCATATGATGTTCAATATTGATTTTTAAAATTATCCATTAGTTCCCGACTTACAAAAGTCGCGAATTAGCTTTTCTCTAATTTACGACTTATTATAAATACCTATTTTATTATATATTTTTTCCGAAAAATGTAAAGGGTTTTTCATTGGGCTATATAGGCAATATGTTGTTATAACCACTAAAAACCCTGACTATTTAACCCGCTGGCCAGCATCTGTTTCCGCAGTTCTGCAGCAACATTCAAACTAGCATAACCTGAACCCATTGAATTTGATAGTGCTTTTCATGGCCTTCGTGCTTTTCATTCTTTAGGCATATTTGCGTGAAAAAGTATAACCAGTTATCCTCCAACCTTTTTTATAGCTAGTTTTTATTGCCTTTATAGCTAGGCCCTTCCAGCGCTTTCCTACTTTTGTCACTTTCGCATAAAAAAAGTATAACTATTTATCCTATGAAGCCTTTTCACCTTCGGTTTCTCTGCTTTACGACTACGCTTTTCATACTTTTAGTGTTTTTGCATGAAAAAGCATAACTATTTGTTAATTGCTTTCATATTTTTAACTCACTACGAAAGAATAGCATAATTTTTTTCCTATTAATGCCCAATTCCCTTTTTATTATTAAATCAGTTATCTATTTCTTTCAAATAATGTACCTAGGGGATAACAAGTTATCCCCTAACCTGTTTTATGTTAATTTTACTCATAATTCCTTACTTTTATTTTAGCAAAAGCATTTTATTTTAACAAAAGCATTTTATCAATAACTGCACTTATCATGGAGACATCAATATTCCCTTCATCGCTGTCAAAAGTTATAATTAAATTATCCCATGGGATAATTCCCGAATTTCCATATGCCAATAGCTTCACTTCCATATTTTTCCTATATTCCGCATCATAAATCATACCAAAATGTTCCCAGTAAATTATCCGATTGTCAAAAGTTCTCAAAATTGTGAAATCCGGCAAAAAATTTTGCCCTTTTATGTTCAAAGGCTCCTCATATTTATATAAAATATCTTTATAGTCCAGTAAATCTGCTATAATAGTTTCCGACTTTGATCTTACTCTTTGTCCCTTTGAACTAATATGCCTAAGCCCTTCTGGATAGAGAAAATTTTCACTTTTCTTCTCCACTTTCCATTTCTCCAATTCCAACTCCATATCGCTTTTCCACTCAATGATTTGAACCTCTTTATATACTGGCGCCAATTGATTTCTTACTTCTCCCGGATCGAAAGGTATGAAACTTTCTAATAATGCCTCCATTATTTTTTTATTTTTTCTCAACTGATGAATGCTTTTTTTAATAAAAAACTTATTTCTTATCTTTTCAATCAAATACGCCTCATCCTTATTTTTCGGCGAAAGCAAGCGATTCTCAGAAAGTTTTTTGTTCTGAAAGTAAATATAGGCATTGCCTTTCACTTTTTTAAGGCAAAGACTTCCCTCTGGCATTATTTTTATTTCCTTCTCAAACCTCTCCAGTAGCGTACTTTCATAATCCATTTGTTCTAACATCATTTTTTTTAATCTATGCATATTTAACACCTCCTTTTGTAATTTTACCATTTATTTATATATTTGTAAATATTTAGCATTCACGTTTTCAGGCTACCCTCAAATTCCCGAGACTAATCCCAAATACCCGAATCTCCCCGCTGGAATTCCTGATATAGTTTCCCGTTTAAACGCTGATTATTCCCTTTGGATCGCAAAATTCATATTTCACATGCTGATTGTTCCCTTTGGGTTGCGCAACGCCTATTTTTCCCTTATGAATTTTTAAATCGATTCTGCTTCTGATTCTGCTTCTGATTCGGATTCTGATTCTGCTTTTTCTATTTCACACTTTAAATTCTTCTTTTTTCATGTTAATAATTGTTTACCCTTTAGGCTAGGGTGGTATAATTAATAAATGCTTAAATGAAATGCTTAAATGAAATGCTTAAATGAAATGCTTAAATGAAATGCTTAAATGAAATGCTTAAATGAAATGCTTA
>JAENWI010000240.1 GCA_016650115.1 Peptostreptococcaceae bacterium
CGTTTGAAAATATTACCGCTTTCAAAGTCGGCACCTCTCGCCATTTGTGCCTTCATTATTTTATCTGTTTCTTCCAGTAATGTTGGAATAAATCTCAAGGCAATCGTCATCATCATTGCAAGTTCATGTGCAGGCACACCTATTTTTTTAAGTGGTCCAAGTAAACTTTCAATGCCGTCAGTAAGTTTAATCGGCTTTGTTGCCAATGTTAAAATCGAAGAACCAATAATCAACAATACCAGTCTGATACCCATAAAAAAGGCATTATACAATCCCTCTCTAGTGATTTCTAGAAATTTCCAGCCAATCAGCACTTCCCCTTTTGTCATAAACATATTTATAAAAAAGGTGAATAATATGATGATAAACACCGGTTTAAGCCCTTTTAATATAAAACTTAACGGCACCCTGGATATGGAAACCACCACTGCTATCCCCATCGCAGCAATTAAAAATCCCCAAAAATCCGTAACCAGAAATAAGGCGATTAAATAAACAAATGTACCTATAATTTTTGTTCGTGGGTCCAGTTTATGTATCCAGGAATCCCCTGGATAGTATTGTCCTAATGTGATATCTCTTATCATATTTATCCTTTTATATCCTTTTTCAATATCCTGACCAATTCCACAAATGCTTCATCATTGGTTAGTATGCCTTCTTTAATATCAAACCCTCTGTTTCTGAGTTTGTTCATTATTTCAGTGGCCTGCGGCAATGCCAGTCCCATCTTTTTTAATTTCTGGGCTTGCGAGAATACCTGCCTGGGTGTTCCTTCCATTGCAATCATTCCAGTTTCCATCACCAGTACCTTATCAACCATTTTTGCGATGTCATTCATATTGTGTGATACCAGTATGGTAATATTGTTTTGCGTTTCATGTATTTTTTTGATCATCTCCAGCACATCCTTATGTGCCTTTGGGTCAAGTCCTGCTGTAGGTTCGTCGAGTATCAGTACCTCAGGTTTCATAGCGATGACTCCTGCGATGGCAACTCTTCTTTTTTGACCGCCAGAAAGTTCGAATGGAGAGCGCTCACCAATCTCATCATAATCCAGACCCACAAGGCTAATTGCTTCAATGACTCTTTGATCAACCTCTTCTTTTGTCAGCCCAAGGTTTGTCGGGCCAAAAGCCACATCCTTGTGAACGGTTTCCTCAAAAAGCTGGTATTCCGGATACTGAAAAACAAGGCCTATCTTGCGGCGGATATCTCTCATTAAAACATTGCCTTTGGTAATGTCCACATCACCAATTATAATGCTCCCTGAATGGGGCTTCAGCAATCCATTTAAATGTTGAACCATCGTAGATTTACCAGACCCTGTGTGTCCGATTACCCCGATGAATTCCCCATCTTCAATTGAAAAGCTGACATCTTTCAGGGCAACTGACTCATAAGGCAACCCTTCGCTGTATATATGTGTTAAATCTTTTACTTGTATTGACATATGAAATCTACCATTTCCTCTGCAGTAATAATTTCTAGCGGTACCTCAAAGCCCTCTTTCCTTAGTCTTTCCGCAAGCTCTACGGGGAGGGGAACATCAAGACTCAGGTTTCTTATTTCATCTGCCCTTGCAAAAATCTGTTTTGGCATACCATCCATTACAATTTGTCCCTTATCCATAATAATCACCCTGTCGGCCCTTGAAGCCTCATCCATAAAGTGGGTGATAAGCAGAATTGTAATTCCTTCTTTATGTAATTTTCTTATAATTGTCATTACTTCTTCTCTGCCCTTAGGGTCGAGCATCGCAGTAGGCTCGTCCAAAATAATACACTTTGGTTTCATTGCTACGACACCTGCAATAGCAATTCTCTGTTTCTGTCCACCGGATAATAAATGAGGGGCTTTCATTCTTTCCTCATACATTCCAACAGCTTTTAGAGACTCATCTACTCTTATTCTTATTTCCTTTGGTTCTACTGCTAAATTTTCCGGTCCAAAGGCCACATCATCCTCAACAATAGAAGAAACAAGCTGATTATCAGGATTTTGGAATACCATTCCAGCTGTTTGTCTGATTTTCCAGAGAGCAGACTCATCTCTTGTATTAAAACCATCTACATTTACTTCCCCGGATGATGGAAGCAGTAAGGCGTTGATATTTTTAGCCAATGTGGATTTTCCGGATCCATTTCTCCCAATAATGGCGACAAAGCTTCCTCTTTCAATGCTTAGGCTTACCTGATCGACCGCTCTGATTACTTCCTGGTCTTCATCCCTCTTGTATTCAAATATTAAATTCTCAATTTTAATTATATTATCCATAAACTCCATTATACCTTAATTCAATTATTCAAACAAGCCCAATAAAAAAAGACTCGCATCGCTGCGAGCCTCGTTATTACTTTATACAAGTTCTAAAAATACAACTTCGGCACAGTCACCGTGTCTTGGTCCTAGTTTTAGTATTCTGGTATATCCGCCATGTCTTTCAGCGTACTTTGGTCCTATTTCATCAAAAAGCTTTGTAACTACATCCTCATCATAAACGTAAGCAAGAACCTGTCTTCTAGCATGAAGATCGCCACGCTTAGCTAGGGTAATTAATTTTTCAGCTTCTCTTCTTGC
>JAENWI010000177.1 GCA_016650115.1 Peptostreptococcaceae bacterium
TCTGATTTAATAGGTGGCATTATCTAGAAAGGATAACGTGATGATTAAAATCGAAGGCTTGAAAATTAAATATCCTGACGGTAATACTGCAATTAATGATGTGACCATTCATATAAATGAAGGGGATACTGTAGCAGTCATAGGAGCAAATGGTGCGGGCAAATCAACATTACTGATGTCATTAGTGGGAATTGTGCCTATCACAGAAGGGACCGTCCTGGTTGATGATCTAATGCTGGAAAAATCAACCTTAGCACAAATCAGACAAAAAATAGGGCTGGTTTTTCAAAACCCTGATGATCAGTTATTTATGACACATGTATATGAAGACATTGCTTTTGGGCCCAGGAATTACGGCGCATCTGAACAAGAGGTCAGGGAAAGAGTTGAGAGAGTTATGAGGCAGCTTGATATAGGACATTTAGCGAGAAGACTGCCAAGCAAACTTTCAGGAGGAGAGAAAAGAATGGTGGCTATAGCCGGTGTTTTAGCCATGGACCCAGTATTAATGCTGTTTGATGAGCCCACTTCATTTTTGGACCCCAGATCACGGCGAAATCTCATGCCTGTATTTACAAAGCTTCCAATCACCAAGGTCATTGCGACACATGATTTGGATATGGCAGCCGCCATATGCAACAGAGTTATTGTTCTTCAAAAAGGTCGGGTTGTTGCGGATGGGACCCCTGAAACGGTTTTATTAAATAAGGAATTATTGGAAAGTGCAGGATTGTAATACTTAAGGCTAAAAACACCAAAATATTTGTCGAAAAATGTCAAAATAAAAGGAAAAATAGAAAAAAACAATATTACATAAAGGTTCTCGCTCAAATATAATGTGTATATAGGAGGTGATTGTTATGAAACATGAAGAAAAAATCAGAATGGTAATTGAAAAAGTACATATTGATAAAGTGTTTAAAGAACGGGTATTGAATATTCACTCACAAAAAGACTTTTTAAAATTAATCGATGAAGAGAAAATAGTCCTTGAACCAGATGAAATTGAAAAGTATTACAATGGGTTTTTAAAGCTTCAAGATATGGAAAGAAACGGAGATGTTCCAGAGGAATTGGAAGAGTGGCTTTCCAAATGGAATCCGGAGCATAATACGACAATTAAACTATAAAAACACTGAGCTGCATTTAAATGCAGCTTTTTTAATGGGGTTGGTCATTGATAGAAAAACAAGAAGAGGGTTAAATAATAATTGCAATATGGGTGAAACAGTGCGATAATTTAGAAATATAAGCCACTACAAACCATCTCTCATTCGAGGTGGAACTGAAAGGAAACAGGACAATGACAGAAAAAAAAGGCAAATATTATATTACGACACCTATTTATTATCCAAGTTCAAATCTGCATATAGGGCATACTTACTGTACGGTTATGGCTGACGCGATGGCGCGGTTTAAAAGACTTTGCGGGTATGATGTTCATTTCCTGACCGGAACGGACGAGCATGGCCAAAAGCTGCAGGAAGCCGCAGAAAAAAATGGAATGACCCCGCAGGCTTATGTTGATAATGTAGTGGAGGGAATTAAAGAACTTTGGAAAACCATGGAAATTTCTTACGATGATTTTATCAGAACAACCGAACCCAGACATAAAGAAAGAGTTCAGAAAATATTTATGAAAATTTATGAAAAGGGTGACATATACAAAGGGGAGTATGAGGGGATGTACTGCACTCCTTGCGAATCCTTCTGGACAGAAAGCCAGCTTGCTAATGGGAACTGTCCTGATTGTGGAAGGCCGGTTGAAAAGGCAAAGGAAGAAGCCTATTTCTTCAGACTTTCCAAATATCAACAGAGGCTGATTGATTTGTTTGAAAATACACCGGAATTTCTTCAACCGGAGTCAAGAAGAAATGAGATGCTTAGTTTTGTTAAGCAGGGACTTGAAGATTTATGCATATCACGTTCGACTTTTAACTGGGGAATCCCAGTGCCAATTGATGAAAAACATGTCATTTATGTATGGCTGGATGCTCTTTCAAACTATATTACTGCACTGGGATACCCAGATGATCCAGAACTTTATGACAAGTACTGGCCTGCTGATGTTCACCTGGTAGGGAAGGAAATTGTAAGATTTCATTCTGTTATCTGGCCTGCAATGCTGATGGCGATGGATGTTCCTCTTCCTAAACAGGTTCTTGGACATGGGTGGCTGCTTCTTGAAGGTGGCAAAATGTCGAAATCAAAGGGTAATGTGGTTGATCCAGTTAAACTGATTGAGCGTTATGGGATTGATTCTCTTAAATATTTTCTGCTTAGAGAATATACCTTTGGTCAGGATGGAGTTTATACAAATGAAGTCATGTTAAACAGAATGAATTATGATTTAGCAAATGATCTTGGCAATCTGGTTTCAAGAACTGTAAGCATGATTGAAAAATATTGTGAAGGGATTGTACCGGAAAGCAAGGTGGACGGAGAACATGATGATGAGCTGAAAGCAATCGCAGTAGGTGCGGCAGCTAAAGTTGAAGCAAATATGGACAAATTCAGTTTTAATATTGCGCTGGAGGAAATATGGGTTCTTATAAGAAGAACAAACAAATATATCGATGAAACCTCTCCATGGGTACTCGCAAAAGACCCGAAAAACAAGGAGAGACTTGATACTGTCATGCATAACCTGGCTGAGTGTCTAAGAATTGTATCTGTATTAGTTACGCCGTTTATGCACACAACCTCTAAAGAAATCAGGAAGCAGCTTGGTATTTGGTTTGCTGACGTTGAATGGCAGGATGCCTTTACCTTTGATATGATGGCGGGAGAGAAAGTGAAGAAGGGCAATGCGATTTTTCCAAGACTTGATATTGAGAAAGAACTTGCAGAACTTGAAGCAATGACGGAAAGTGCTGCCGTTTCTCAAGAAGATAAGGCAGAAAGCTCAGTTGAAATGGAAAATAAACCTCTTGAATTAAAACCAGAAATTGAGTTTGGTGATTTCGATAAAATCGATTTCAGAGTAGGAACCATACTGGAAGCTGAAAAGCATCCAAATGCGGATAAACTTCTTGTTTTTAAAATTAAAATGGGAACAGAAATCCGTCAGGTGATATCAGGTGTTGCAGAAAGTTTTAAGCCTGAAGAAGCGGTAGGAAGGCAGGTAGTTGTGGTGGCTAACCTGAAACCCAGAGCACTTCGCGGATTAGAGTCAAAGGGGATGCTTCTGTTTGCAGACAATGGAGATCGTTGTGAATTTGTAACAACAACTGCACCAGATGGAGAAATCGTAAGCTAGTTTACAGAGATTGTTTCACACTCTCGGCCGGTTATTTATTTGTATATATAATATGCTTTTTTTTAATATGTTTTTTTGGGAAATATGCTTCAATTATCTAATTTGAAGTAATTTTAGATATTAACGTATAAAGA
>JAENWI010000082.1 GCA_016650115.1 Peptostreptococcaceae bacterium
AAATAAGAGCATTAATATGATAATTAGTCTTTCTGCCAGCTTTCTGGTTTTGAATTTTGAAATCATTAATCCGAAAAACCAGTTAAAAATAATAGAAGAAATCATTATGAAGACAAACCAAGGTTCTCCCCATGCATAAAACCCCAAACTTGAAAACAGCAATAAAGCGTTTTGCAGTTTTCTGCTGAAACGGAATGCTGTATAATATAATATTGTAACAACAGGCAAAAAACATAATACGAATATTAACGATGAAAACAGCATTAAATTCCTCCTAACTAATATATATTGTTCAGATAGTCATCCATATTTCACACAGACTTTTTATTTTATCATATTTCATGCAGAATTAATACTTTACCTAAAAATCTTTAAGTATTGCTTTTATTGTATTTTTAGCGTTTTCCTGAAAAGCTTCCTTTGGTTGTTCCGCTTCTCTTGCACTGTTCCAGTATTTTTTTAGATAATCCTCTAAAATCTCATCATAGCTTAATTTATTAATAAACAACTGATAAAGATAGTTCTTTTTTTCTTCAGCCGACTCAATGAACAGCTTCCAATAGTCATCAATAAAAAAATCCGGAACGAATCCAAAATGAGGTGAAACTAAATGTTTAATTGGATAGACTTTGCATTTTCTTAATGCATTCATAGAATCTTGATAACTTTTTAATATTGGTATATGCATAAAATCCGAAGATTCTAAAACCCCGGTGCTTTCACTTGCAAACATTATCCCATCAGGTTCTAAAACATATGTCATAGAACAATCAGTGTGTCCTTTTGTTTCAATTGCAACAATGGACTCTTCTCCTAAACAAACTCTGTCAAACTCTGCAAGGGTTTGATCAATTCTTAAACCATCAATTAATATTTCATCATTTCCATGATTTTTATACTTTCTCCAGGCGACTTTTCCCAATTCAGCCATTTTAGACTTGGCGCCTTTGCTGGCAAAAACCCGATTACAATATTCCGCACCATAAACAATGGCTTCAGGCCATTGTTTTAAAACATATGGTAAACCGCCAATGTGATCATAATGAGTATGTGACAAAAAAATCATATCCAACTTTCTATTCTCTGCTGTCAGGATTTTTTTAATATTACATATCATATCATCAGCACAATATGCCATTCCACAATCCATCAAAACCGTTTTATCAGAACCTAATATTAATAAGGCTTCCCCGCCTGCACCTGCAGTAACCCTTCTTATTTTATCCGGATATTTTTTCCTGTCGCAACCGGGAAAATCCCTGAATCCATGAGCTATCATTTTCTTCTCCTTATTGTTTCTATGAGTTTTAAAGTAATTCGTTACTAGCATTAGTATTATTCCAAACCCCAAGAACCCTTCTATTGGGAACATATAAGCAACAACATTCGTAAATCCTACCAAACCGAAGATGAAACCGATTATTGCTATTACAATAATCAGCAGTTTTTTCCTTGGACCATTCTTTAACATAGTGGTAAATCCATAATAGTTGCTTGTTGCTGAAGCATAAATTGCAAATATAAGCACAAAAGTGTAAACACTGCTGAATATCCCAGGCAAATAATTGGTGAATCCCAGCATTGGAAGATCCATAGACTGTGAAAAATATGGTTTAGTCAACATGGCAGAAATCAGTAAAAAGGCCAGGAATCCTAAAAACAATCCCCCAAGTGCAACTCCGAATGTGGCCTGTTTTTGACTTTTGGCATAAATGGACGCAGTTGATACAATGGGTATAATGGCCAGCACATTATATGAAATATATAAAAGTGCAGCTATATACCAGTTTGGTGCAAGTGGGCTTGGTTTAATAACTGTTACCGCTGCTTCTACAGGCAATTCAGAAAATATAACAATTACTGATATGGCAATAATGACACAAACCAGAATGGGCATAATCAGCCCAAATACACGAGAAACACGGTCAAATCCTCCGATTACTGTAAGTATCACAAGAAAAACGATAATAAAACCACCCAGGATTCGACTGCCGCCGAATTGCTGATGGAACAATGCTCCGCCAGCTGCCGACATAGTCACTAATACACTAAAAAGCATTAAAGCCATAAAATATCCTACCATAGATATCAATAATTTGTTGCCACTTGGAACGATTACTTTACCCATATCATTTGTACTAAGCTTTCTGGCAATTCTGCTTGTCATAATACCAATTACAATAAACAGAAGCCCAACGAAGCCAACCCCAATATATCCTTTATTCCCAAAAACACCAAAAAACTGCCAAATTTCTCTGCCAGATGCGAAGCCCGCTCCCATAATGGTCCCAACATATACGAGCGCAATATTTAAGATGCCTAATTCTTTATTTTTCATTTATTATTATATCTTTCTTATACTTCGTGTACGGCTTCACCTGCCTGACGGGCTTTCTTGGAAGCCTGGACACGACTCTACTTTCACTTCGTGTACGGCTTCACCTGCCTGACGGGCTTTCTTGGAAGCCTGGACACGACTCTACTTCCTTGTATTCTCCATAGGTAAAGAAAACTAGGCCAATCCAAATGATGACAAAACTAAAAAACTGAACTGTATCAAAGGCTTCTTTAAACAAAAAAATTCCCAGTAAAAGTGTAATCGATGGTGAAATATATTCTATAATTCCCAGACTCACCATGCTAATTCTATTCGCCCCCATTGTAAACAGGATTAATGGTATGGCTGTGCAAAATCCAATCAGTGACAATAGAAAAAGCTGAAAATTAGAAGCAACACCTAACGCTCCGATTCCATGAATTTCATAGTATACGACCATACCTACTGCGACTGGTACTAAAAACATGGTTTCATACAGGAGTGATAAAACGGCTTCCAGCTTATAACTTTTCTTTATTGCAGTATACAAAGCAAAGGTTATGGCAAGACTTAATGCAATCATGGGAATTTCTCTATAATATACCAGCATTACAAATACTCCAACTCCTGCAAAAGCCAATGCAACAGTTTTGTATTTCCCTAACTTTTCCTTGAACAGAATAACCCCAAAAGCAGAAATAATAATAGGCTCAATATAATAACCAATACAAGTTTGAATTACAAAATCCGCATTTACAGCAGCAATATATATGCTCCAGTTTAGCGTAATTAACAGGCCAGCCAGAAAAAACTTCAGTTTGTTTCCTTTAATTCTAAGGGGAGCCTTTATTCCTTCCATTCCATAAAGTTTTAAAGACACAATGAATGTGACAATTGCCACAAAAATAATCCGGTAAAAAATAATTGCAACAGAATCAACAGGTCGCAGCGCTTGCCAATAAATCGGTAAAAATCCCCATGTTACGGCACTGAAAGTTGCACAAAGCATACCGATTTTATAGTCTTTGCTTCTCATTCGTTTTTATACCTCTCTATCTTCCGTCTCTTCTAAATAAGGATCTGCGTCCTCCTCTTCGTCCTCTACCTCAGCCATCGCTGTGGAATATGAAACGATATATTCATCAATTTCATAAGGCACACAATCTTCAAAATTATATGAATAATGTTCTTTATTCAATTTTTCAATTCTGTATGAAATGATAGCTTCCAATAGAGGAACCGAAATGATGGTTTTGTCGTTTTCTTTTGACATATGAACGATGCTGTCTCTAATGAACCAGTTTCTGAATTTATAAATTTCTTCCACAAAAATAGGCAATTCATCTCTTTCTTCATCTTCTTCCGCTGTTGCTATTGACTCAGCTAACCCTGTAAGCATCATTTTAACAGAGACTATAAAAGTATATGCATCAATTCCATCTTCTTCTGGGATTCCTTCAAGTACATCATCCAAGTAAGTCTCAATAAATTCACCTATAGTCACTATGTCAACTTTTTTTATTAGAGAAAATAAAGCGTCATATGCAATTTCACCTTCATATTCAATCAGGTCTGCAAAGTTTTCATAGAATTTAAATTCTTCTGGTTCTTCAATATCAAGGATTTCCAATAATTTTTCAAATTTCATTTTACTTGCCCTCCATTCTATATTCTTATAAATCAAAACTTTTAAATTTAACTTTCAAACCGGAATTTTCAAATATTCTATCAATCATATTCATGAAATTCTCAGAAAGGTCACTGGCATAAAACATATTTTCATAATTTGGCACATCAGCAATTAAATTATTCAACTCAAGTTGTTCAACTATAGTAGGAATCACTATTTCTGAAGGGTCAATAATTTTTAAATCAGGATAAATCTTTTCTATGTTTTTTCTAATTAACGGATAATGTGTACATCCCAAAACAAGAGTATCAATAGTATTATTATTGATAAAGTCATCTAAATAATATTTAATCGTCATATTCATAATATCATTGTCAATGATTCCCTCCTCAATTAACGGGACAAAGGCTGGACAGGCAGCAGAAAAAATCTTTTGTTCCGGGTTCAGCTTTTTAATCTGCTTTTCATAAATCTCGCTTTTTATTGTGACTTTTGTTCCAATAATACCAATTTTATTATAATTATCACTTACTGCAGCCGTTTTTACTGCAGCTGGCTCAATGATTCCTATGATAGGTATTTGTGGGAATCTGTGTCTTAAATCCTCCAAACTTGTTGCGCTTACTGTATTGCAGGCTATTACAATCATCTTGACATCTTGTTTGACTAAAAAATCAGCTATTTCAATTGAGAAGCTTTTAATGGTTGATACTGCTTTTGACCCATATGGGGTTCTTGCAGTGTCTCCAAAATATATAATCTTTTCTTCGGGTAATGCTTTCATCAAATGAGGTATACACGTTAAACCTCCAAGTCCAGAGTCAAAAAAACCTATCGGTCTATTGTTCATTTTCTTTATTTCCTTTCAGAATGTGCTATAATATACAAGAATACTATACATATTATATTATATAAATTAGTAAAAAAGAATAACTATTTAATTTAATTGGAGGATTTTTATGAATGGCAAGAAAACCATGACAAGAAATGAAATGCAAGCCGACTTCAAATGGGATATTGAGGCAATGTATCCTGATGAAAAGGACTGGGAAAGAGATTTTTTAGAAGTGATTAAATTATCTGAGCAATATGAAATATATTCCGGCAAACTAGCCGTTGATTCAAAATATTTGTTGGAAGGCTTTAAAGCGAAAGATAAAATATGGCAGTTATTAGAGAAAATTTATGTTTATTCCAGAATGAGAAGAGATGAAGATAACAGGCTTGATAAATATCAGACCATGAATGACAGATGCAGTTCCCTAGTCGCCAAGGCATCGACAGCAATGTCTTTTTTCACGCCGGAATTATTATCCATCCCTGAAGAGAAAATAGTTGATTTCATAAAAAATGAAAAAGGACTTGAAGTTTATCAATTTACAATTGATAATATGTTACGTGAAAAGGCACATATACTTTCTTATGAAGAAGAGAATATTATTTCTCAATACAGCGAAATAACTGGAGCTACCAATGATATTTTCACAATGCTGAACAATGCAGATATTAAATTTGGAACTATAATTGATGAAGATGGTGATGAAGTTGAGCTCACACACGGAAAATATATAGGTTTTATGGAAAGCAGCAACAGAGAGCTTCGCAAAAAAGCTTTTGAAATGATGTATGATGCTTATATTAAACAAATCAATACAATAGCAACCGCATACAATTACAATACAAAAACTGATGTCATCATTTCACGAATAAGAAGATACCCTTCTTCTCTTGATGCGGCACTTTCAGGGGACAATATTTCTCACGGGGTTTATGAAAATTTAATTGAAACAGTGAATAAAAATCTGGGTCTGATATACCGTTATATGAATATTAGAAAAAAAATACTTAAATTGGATGAACTGCATATGTATGATATATATGTTCCTCTTTTTAATGCACCAGATAAAAATCTTTCCTATGAAGACGCTCTGCTGCTGATGAAAGACGGCATGTCTGTGCTTGGACCCGAATACTTAAAAAGAGTTGAAGCTGGCATTAAAGACAGATGGATAGATGTTTACGAAAATGAAGGGAAAACAAGTGGTGCCTACAGTTTTGGAAGCTATGACAGTATGCCCTATGTTTTGCTGAATTATAACAATAAATACAAAGATGTCTTTACCCTTACACATGAAATGGGCCATTCCATCCATTCAAAATTTACAAGAGAAGAACAGCCTTTTATTTATGGTGGCCATTCTATTTTCACTGCAGAAGTTGCATCTACTGTAAATGAATCTTTATTAATGAAACATTTACTCACAACTGAAACGGATAAAGAAACAAAAAAATATATTCTTACCCTGTATATTGAAGAATTCAGATCAACATTGTTCAGACAAACAATGTTTGCTGAGTTTGAAATGCTTACCCATAAGGCAGTAGAAAATGGTGAAGCTTTAACCGCTGATTGGTTATGCAGGGAATATAAAAAATTAGTGGCAAAATATTTTGGACCAGATGTAATTCTGGACAAGGAAATAGAGTATGAATGGTCTAGAATCCCACATTTTTACAATGCTTTTTATGTTTACAAATACGCAACAGG
>JAENWI010000133.1 GCA_016650115.1 Peptostreptococcaceae bacterium
GTTCGCAAATCCTTTTTTCTTTAAATACTTCGCACCTATACAGGCAAGATCCATTAGGGTAATATCTCTGGCATCTTCCTTTTCTCCATATACGACTTTTCTCATGTTAAGATATTCTTCAAATGCATCACTGATACACTTGGTGTAAATTCCCGTTTCAATTTCTATCTCATTTAATTCTGTCAGGAATGTTGTATGTCTGCAATGATCCGACCAGTATGTATCTATTACTTTTAATTCTGTAATCGTAGGATCCCTTTTTTCCTGATTTTCGAAATAGTCTTTTACAAACAATATATCTTCATCACTCATTGCGAAACCGTTCGAGCACTTGTAATCCATAAGTCTGGAGTGATCAAACCCGATAAAACCTTCGACAGTTTCAACATCTCCCGGGATTACCATCTGCATGTTCAAGCTTGATGGCTTCTCCATTTTTGTCTGTTCGGAATCTACTGGATTAATGCAGTAATCCTTAATCAAATTAAATTCTTCTTCAGATATCATGCCGATCATTTCAATTATTTTCGCAAATTTCACTGTAGGGTCTGCATTCGAATTAATTAGTTTAATACATTGAGCTGCAGAGTCCGCTCTCTGGTCATATTGTCCAGGTAGATAGGCTGTTGCAAATACATTTAAGCCAACATTTTCAGGCAGCCTTTCATCATAAATCATATCAATTGCCGGTTCAGAAAAAACAGTCGTTTTAGCATTCGCATAAGTATCTTCATCTAACCCTTCAATATCATATCTGTTTATTACTCTTATATCTTTAAGCCCGTCAATGTCAAGATTGTTCTTTATATCTTCAAAAAGTCCTTTGGCCTCAACATCAAACCCTTTAATTTTTTCAACAAATACTCTTCTTACCATTTTAAGCTCCTTCTTCTATTTTAATAACTTAAATAAATTATATCACGGTATTTTCGGATAGTTAAGTTTTTTATGAATATTTATAACTATATTTTCGAAAAATATCATTAATTAGCCAAAATCACGAACTTTAAAATAGATATCGCAATTATTCGTTCGTTATTTTAGGTAAGCCGAAAAAAACAGGTGTATTATATGTTAATATGCACACCTGCTTTTATTCAACCTTAAAATTCTATTGCTAATTGTCCAGTTTCAACAATCTCTTCCAAATCATCCAAATTCATCGCTCCTGCAATATCCTCAATATCGGGAAGCTCTTTTATTGTGGTGAAACCAAAATGTCTTAAAAAACTATCTGTTGTTCCATATAGTATCGGTCTTCCAATTCCGTTGGATCTGCCAACTTCAACGATGAGATCCTTTTTAGTCAGTCCTTCAATTACCCTGTCGCATTTTATCCCTCTGATGGATTCTATCTCCCCTTTAGTAACAGGCTGTTTATAGGCTATGATAGCCAGCACTTCAAGCGCTTGTTGGGTTAGCCTCTTTTCTTTCACCGGGGTACAAAGTCTTTCAATATATTCCACATTATCAGCGTTGGTTACAAATTGAAAATTCTTGTTTGTTTCTCTGATTTGCAGGCCTCTTCCTTCCTGCTCATATTCTTCTTTTAATTCTATAAAATAGTCATAGGCATCTTTCCAGTTTATATTAAAAAGCTCAGCTGCCACCCTGACGTCCAGGGGTTCTCCCCAAACAAACATCATAGATTCAAATGCTGATTTTATAGTCTTTTTACTTGTCATGGCTGCCCCTCCTTTTTTCTTCATTCATACTAATCGTTATATCTCCAAACGTTATTGTCTGATTTACATGTATGGCCCTTAGCCGAATCATTTCAAGCACAGACATGAATGTTACTATCTTTTCATATTTACCGTCGTCTTCGCCCAAAAGCTCGTTAAAAGTGATTTTTTTATGTGCTTTTTCTTTAATGAATTTAAATATCTGTTTTATCTTATCTTCAATTGACAACTTTTGTCTTTCAACCCGAGAATAATTTTTCTTTATTTCTTCCACCCTTTTTTTCTTATTCAGAAAAAGTGTGAAAGCCACTGCAAACTGGTTGATATCCAGATTTAAATATTCATCAGGTTCCCTGGTATAGCGAGTAAGATCCTCTTTAGGTTTCTCAAAAATACTTTGATTATATTCTTCCTGTCTGTCAAGGAGCTCCGCAGCCTGTTTAAATTTTTTATACTCCAAAATCTTTTCAACTAATTCGGCACGCGGGTCGTCTTCAAACCCCAATTCTCCTTCAGGTTTAAATCTCGGCAACAGCATTTTGGACTTTATTTCAATCAAAACAGCAGCAAGCACCATAAATTCTGTTGCTACCGCCACATCCAACGCTTTAATCTTTTCTATATGTTCCAGATATTGTTTTGTAATAAGGGCTACTTGAATATCATAAATATTCATCTCCGAGTTTTCTATTAAATAAACCAACAGATCAAACGGGCCTTCAAACATATCCAGTTTTACTTTATACGCCATATCTATTTCCACCTTTTATCAAAGTAATATTACCATAATTATTGCGCCGGAGCAACAGGCTTCAGTTCAGGCTCCAGTTCATTTTCATTCATTATCTGTTCATTCATTTTTTCCCGCCAGTTTGGCAAATATATACACCAACGATGATGATGCCCACAGTAAAAAGTTTGATTGGTTCTAATTGTTCCCCTAAAATTAAAACCGAAAGCAATACAGAAAATACAGGAGCCAAATTAACAAATATAGATGTTCGGCTCGGACCAATTTCTCTTATGGATATTTGCTGTATCAAATACCCCATGACAGATGCAAACAATTGTGCAGACCAGGAAGCTGTAATACGTTAACGCCATAGCTGGTATGTGACCACCCTTGCTCTTGCTGAAAACTGAATAGGCTGCCCAGGAGATAACAGCGGTCAGCATTAAAATATCTCCCCTGTTAAAACTCATGATCAAGTCAAGTTTTCCACCCGTTATTGTCAGTAGCATCCCCGTAAAAGAGATGGCTATTCCCAGCAGCATTTTTTTGTAATTTTCTATTTTACTTCATTTTTCATCCTCAAATAATTTCTTCAAATTTACATCATAAGGAGGATAAACAATGCCTTTTTCTGTAATAACAGCCGTAATATATTCCGCATCCGTAATATCAAATGCCGGATTGTAGGTTTTCACACCTTCCGGTGCCATTGGTTTTTCATACCACATTTTTGTTATTTCTTCGCCATCTCGCTCTTCAATTTTGATGTCCGATCCCGTTGGCGTTAAAAGGTCAATGGTGGATGTAGGAACGTACATATAAAAAGGTATCCCATATTCCTTTGCCAATATTGCCACTCCTGATGTACCTATTTTGTTTGCTCCGTCTCCATTTGCAGCCAGTCTGTCACATCCGACAACCACAGCATCAATCCACCCGTTTTTCATTACTATGGAAGCCATATTGTCGCATATCAGGGTGACATCTATCCCAGCCTTCTGAAGTTCCCAGGCGGTCAGCCTTGCTCCCTGCAGCAAAGGTCTTGTTTCATCCGCAAAAACCTTAAAATCGTATTTCCTGACTGTACCCAGATAAACAGGCGCCAGACAGGTTCCGTACTTAGATGTTGCAATAGTTCCTGCGTTACAATGGGTTAAAATCCCCATGCCCGGTTTTAAAAGCGTCAGCCCATGTTCGCCCATGGCGTAGCATGCGGCTTCATCCTCCATCCTGATTTTTTCAGCCTCTTCAAAAAGCCTTTCTCTAATTCGAACTTTTGAAAATTTGGTTTCATTTAAAAAATTCATCTCATTGCCTATTCCTGACAGCTTGTTCTCCATTCTTTCCAAAGCCCATAAAAGATTTACCGCTGTAGGTCTTGACTCCCCAATGTAGTCCTTAATCTTTAAAAAAGCCGCGATAAAATCCGGAAAATTATCAACATCGATTTCTTCTGTTGCAACCCAAATCCCATACGCCGCCGCAACACCAATTGCAGGCGCTCCCCTTACCTTTAATTTGGATATGGCATCATATATGTCTTCTTTCGATTTAATTTGTAAATATTCTTCCGATTCCGGCAGCTTTGTCTGATCTAATATATAAAAGGCACCTCTTGTCAATTTAAACGGCGCTATTTCAAATTCATTCATGTTGTTCCCCCCTTGACCTCAATTCAAAAATAATTATAACATAAATCCCATTATATTTCTTTTCAAACGTAAAAATACCGGAGAAATCTCCGGCATTTTTTATTTCTATATTATATGCTTTTTGTTGTGATTTTTTTCTACTTAACAACGTAACCATTGGTTGCCAAAAATTTGTCTACTCCCGCATTTGCAGAAAGTACACGGGATGAGTAGCCTGTGGAGTATGAACCTCTGTTTACTGTAACAGAACCCTGGTTATAGGCCGACAAGCCTTTCACCACGTCTCCACCATATGCGGCGATTCTCTCAGAGATAATCATTGCGCCTACATTGATGCTTATTTTAGGATCTAGCAGCTGTGTTCTAGACAATCCATATCTTGATCCTGTTGCCGGCATGATTTGCATCATACCAACTGCGCCAGCTCTTGACTGAGCGTCAGCATTAAATGTGCTTTCCTTGTGAGCGATTGCCATCAGCAGTTTTTCATCAATTCCATAGACATTTCCAGCTCTTTTAAACATAAATGCCAGCTTTTGTGCATAAGCAATTGGAAGTCCCCAGTTATACTCTTTTATATATGAATAAAGACCCATATTATAAAGTGATTGTTCCCTGTTCCAATAATTTTTTGCAGGTATCGTCGTGTCTGTGCTGATACAAATTCCGAAATA
>JAENWI010000065.1 GCA_016650115.1 Peptostreptococcaceae bacterium
ATATACCTTCGAAGCAATTCTTTTAATAGAAATTCAAAACCACATTTATTTGAATACTCCATCAATTCCAATACTTGCTTATTCTTTGCTGCACTGAGATTGCTCAGATCCTTTATAGATCTAACCAACCCCATTCTTCTTGCTATTTGGAATTTCTGCTGATCTAAAAGAGATAGTGCTTCAAATTCATCAAAAATGTCAATTAATTTTTCTTTATCATTTTTAAGATTACCTTTTACCGTTTCAAATAAATTAATGATATGGTCACTTATTATTTCTCCATCACAATTGTTTATCGTTTTAATCAAACGTTTAATTTCCATGGCTTTTTCTATGTCTGTACATTCTGTGAAAATACCGGTATCAATATCAGATTGCAATCCGCTGTCTTCTTTTGGTACAAATGTTCTTATCCTAACAAAATCCGGGTTTATTTGATTAATAACGTCTCCTGTCTCTTTATAATTTTCTTCAGAATACTCTTTTCCTCCAACACCAGGCATAAAATATACAGAAAATTGTATACCCGACTCTTTAATTCTTTTTCCTGCTTCAATTTCCTGCGCCTTTGTGTTCCCTTTGTTAATCAGTTTAAGCACAATGTCAGAACCGGATTCATATCCCGAATGTATTCTGTTTAGTCCTGCTGCAAACAGTTTTTTATATTCCTCTATTGTTATTTTAGCTAATGTATCTGCTCTTCCATAGGTTGTTACCCTATTAATGCCAGGGAACTTCATCTTCAAATATAAAAGAATTTCTTCCGTCTTTTCTATGCTTAAAACAATTGAATTTGCATCTTGAAGAAATGCGGAATTGCAATGATTATAATATCCTGTTTCGGCCATTATATCAATATCAATTTTAATTTCTTCAACTGTTCTGACTGAAAAAATTTCTCCCTTATACAATGTGCAGAATTTGCATTTATTCCAAGTGCAGTTTCTTGTAGTCCTAATTAATATGCTTTCCGCTTCGCTAGGTGGTCTAATAGGTCCCTGCTCATAATCATCGTATTTCATCCCTATATACTCCCCTCTGGTCGTAACGCTTATTTATAGAAAAAACTACCAAAAACCTGGTAGCTTTTTAAAGTTGATTATGGTGCGGCCGATGGGATTTGAACCCATACGATTGCTCACACGCCCCTCAAGCGTGCACGTCTGCCTTTCCGCCACGGCCGCATAATGTACATGTATAATTTTTGTATATTAACACAAACGTATAACAATGTAAATACAATTACGAAAATTAATCCAAATTTTTTCATTAATTTTTCATTAATAAACATCAATCATTAGAAGAAGTAATCTTTGGTTCTTCGTATTTATAAGACCATTTTTCTGCGCCAATATAAATATTATTAAATATAGGAATCACTTTTCCGTTAAAAGCCTTGGATGTAATAACTCCATAAGTTTTATAAACTAAAGGATAATACGGTATTTCCTCGGATAATAATGACTTAAGTTTTTTGTAAATTTGTATTTTTTCTTCATTGTTGATTCCTGATTTTAGCTGATCCAGATATTTATCAACTGTTGGATTTTTGTAACCTACTGGATTCCCGTTATATGATTTCAACAGACTTTTTAAATCATAATTTTCAGCCATTTTACCGCCGCCAATATAAATGTCAAATTCACCATTCAAAATCGATTTGTTATAATTTTCAAAATTCACAGCAACAATATTCGCTTCAATTTTCACTTCTGCAAGATTCTTCTTTATAGCATTTGCTGCTGCAATTCTTGATTCATCATTGTTATTAATCAAGAGATCTATAATAAATTTATTGCCATTTATATTCTCTAAAATCCCGTCATTGTTTAAATCATTATAGCCTGCTTTTTCAAGCAGTAGTGTTGCCTCGGCTTCATCAAACTTATAGATGCTGCCAGTGTTTTTAACTCCCAAATAGCCAGGATAATAGATGCTGTCTGAAAGAACACCATTTCCATAATATGCGCTTTCAAGGATGCTTTTTGTATCGATTGACATTGCAATTACCTGTCTGATTTTCTTATCAGATAAAGGTGCTTTATTCATGTTAAACCCAAGCCAATCCACTTCATTGGAAAGATATGACGTAATATTTGTATTCAAATTTGCGAAATCAACATTTCGTGTAATTTTTTCAGAATATGCAATTGTTATCAAATTTGGTTCAATCAAATGTATGGTTTCCTCGTCATTTGGGACTACTTTGAAAATCAGAGTGTTTTCTGGTTTTGAACCCGAATAGAATTCATTTGCCTTCAGAACGAGTTCTGAGTAAGGGTTATAACTCTCGACAGAATAAGGGCCTGACCCTATCGGCAGGAATTTTTCGTTTTGAATAAGAGTTTCATTTATGTTCTTGAATTCGTTTTTAGGTATAATCGGGAAAATTAAATTTTCTAGGGACATATCATCGCTATTAATATAATTGATACTTACAGAATCCCCATTTACTGAAACAGAACGAATATTATTTAGCTGACTTGAATAAATGCCTGATTTTGAATAGAAAGCTTTTTTATATGAATCTATAGAGAATTTGACATCATTCGCTGTGAGAGACTCTCCATTTGACCATTTTATTTCTTTTTTGATTATAATTGTTACTGACCTCTTGTCCTTATTGAATTTATAGGATTCTGCCAGATCATTTTGAACAAGTAAGCTCTCATCCAGTTTAAACAAGCTGTTATATATGAGTTTATCAATATAATAAACATCTTTGTCTTTTGAAATGACTGGGTTTAATGTTTTAACTCTACCCATCGAAAGATATGCCTTGTTTGCTGTCTTATATATCGCTTCCGGTTCTTTTTGATAATCGAAAAAATTTGTTGCCTTTGAACAGCCTCCTGCCGACAGCACTAGTAAAGAAATCAGAATAATTGATAATAATTTATATAAATAATTATACTTCATACTTTTTTATCAGCTGATCAATTTTTTTATACAGCTCCTCCTTACCTAATGAATTGTCAATAACAATTGTAGCTTTAATGTTTTTTAAATGCTGTTCCATTTGGTTTGCTATTCTAGATTCAATTTTTTCATCATCCATTGAATCTCTTTTTTTTACTCTTTCAATTCTTAAATTCACTGGAGTATCAATTACCCAGGTTTCATGAACCATAGAATCAATGCCCGTTTCAAACAATAAGGGGGCATCAATAAATATTAGGTTCGAATTATCGTTTTCCAACTCCAGAATTCTAATCTTTATTTTATCCACTATTTCTTTATGTGTTATCTCATTTAATCTAAGCAGCTTTTCTTTATCAGAAAATACTGTGTCACCTAATTTTTTTCGGTTCAGGCTGCCATCAGGATTAATCATATCTGTACCAAACTCTAATTCAATAGCTTTTGTTGCCTTCTTTTTGGGCTCAACAATTTTTCTCGCCACTTTATCCGCATCAATAACTTGAAAACCTTTTTCAGTCAAATATTCCGACACTGTTGTTTTTCCACTTCCTATGCCACCTGTTAATCCAATTATTTTCATTTTATACCCTACTTTAATTTATATTTGCTTTAACATGAATTACCTATTTTAAATCATACCAGTTTTTTCCGCAATTAACATCAACTGCCAGTTTAACCTTGAGGTTCATAGCAGATTCCATTGCTTCCTGTATCAAATTTTCCATTGCTTCCAGTTCATCACAATGTGCTTCTATAATCAGTTCATCATGAACCTGCAGTATTAATTTTGATTTTGTTTTACGTTTTAATAATTCGGAATATACCTTTATCATGGCTAATTTAATAATATCAGCAGCGCTTCCTTGTATTGGGCTGTTCATTGCAAGTCTTTCTCCGGATTGTCTGACCATATAATTACTTGCGTTAATTTCTTTAATGAATCTTTTTCTATTTAATATTGTTGTTACATACCCTTTTGTTTTTGCAATATCAATTAAGCCTTCCATATATGTTTTCACTTTTTCATATTTTTTAAAATACTCATCAATATATTTTTCTGCTTCTTTTCTGGAGATTTTCAATTCAGTTGCCAGTCCAAATCCGCTCATGCCATAAATGACTCCAAAATTAACAACTTTTGCATTATTTCTTTGCAAAGATGTAACTTCTTCCTCTGGTATTCCAAATACTTTGGATGCCGTTATTTTATGGATGTCATCTCCATTGTTAAAAGCCTCAATAAGTAGAGGGTCTTCAGACAAATGGGCAAGCACCCGAAGTTCAATTTGAGAATAATCGGCACCTACCAGTGAATACTCCGGTCCGGACGTTACAAACGCTTTTCTGATTCTTCTTCCATATTCCTGTTTTATTGGAATGTTTTGAAGATTTGGCTCTGTACAGCTGATTCTTCCTGTTGCTGCCACAGTCTGCTGAAAATGCGGATGTATTTTACTATCCTTATTTATTAATGGTAAAAGTCCTTCCACATAGGTGCTTTTAAGTTTCGAAAGCATTCTGTAATCCAGAATAGGCTGAATAATATCATGTTTATTTAAAAGTTTTTCAAGAACCTCGACCCCTGTGGAGTATCCGGTTTTTGTTTTTTTACCCGTTGTTAAACCCAGCTTTTCAAACAAAACAACCCCCAGTTGTGCCGGAGAATTAATATTAAATGTTTCTCCTGACAAGGTATATATCGTTTCTGTTAAAAGTTCAAGACGTCTTGTCAGTTCCTCCCCAGTTGTTAAAAGTTCGTGCCTGTTTGTTGCAAAACCATTGGCCTCCATGGAAGCTAAGACTTCAACTAAAGGCAGCTCGACCTGATACAGAATCTGTTCCAGATTTTCTTCACTGATTTTTTCTTCAAGCACTTTTTTTAAATTAGACACCGCCTGACACCATTTTTTACCATAAGCAGCGAAGCTTTGGCTGGAATCATTAAACAAATCAAGTTGACCGACAGTCTTTAGAAAATCTTCTTCGCTTTCAATTTCTTCATGAAAATATTCAAAAATTAATGTTTTGATTTCATAGTTGCTTCTTGAGGGGTCAAGAGCATATTGTGCTAAAGATGTGTCAAAACTGGTATTAAATAAAGATTCACAACCCATTTTTCTAATTTCTGTATCAACTTTAGTTAAAAGTGTATAATAGTCGTTTATTAAATGATGACCTGCAATTTTGCTTTTTCTTTCAACAATTAAAGTAAGAAATTTATTAATCAGATTTGCATCTGTTCCTTTTACATAAAAATTGCCTTTTCCATTTGTAAAGCTTATCCCCTCGATCAAAGGGGCATCCTTATGATTATTATCGGTAAAAACCTTTAATATGATTTCACTTTCGTCAATTATTTCTGCTAATTTCATAGGATTATTTATGATGACAGTATTTATTGAATCTTTATTAAAGTTCTTTTTTTCATCAGGCGTTATTTCTGAAGCTGGGATTTTTAAACGTTTCAGAAAACTGTTAAATTCTAATTTAATATACAAATTAATTAATTCGTTGTAGTCCGGTTCTTCATTATAGAATTCTTCAAAGTTGATTTCAATGGGAACGTTTAAATGAATGGTGGCCAGCATTTTACTCATAAGTGCCAGATGAGCATTTTCTTCTATATTGGTGCGAAGCTTCTCCTTCGTAACGTCTTTAACATTAGAAATCAGATTTTCTATCGTTCCAAACTCATGAATCAGTTTCATTGCTGTTTTTTCACCTACCCCAGGCAGACCTGGTATATTATCAGACTGATCTCCCATTAAGGCTTTATAATCAATGAATTGAGTTGGTGTAAACCCATATTTTTCAACCATTGCATCTTCATCATATATTTCAAATTCGGAAATTCCTTTTTTAGTGATCAGCACTTTTGTTTTTTTTGTTGCCAGCTGCAATTCATCCTTGTCTCCTGAGATAATAAAGGGTTCCAATCCCTTTTCTTCTGCTTCTCTTGCAATGGTTCCAATGATATCATCGGCCTCAAACCCGTCAATTTCAAGCATTTTAATATTCATTGCCTGCAAGACCTCTTTCAGTAATGGGAGTTGCATGGCAAGTTCTGACGGCATTTTTTTCCGACCCGCCTTATATTCAGCAAATCTTTCATGCCTGAATGTAGGTGCTTTTCTATCGAAAGCTACCACAATATACCCTGATTCATAATCCGTTTTTATTTTATTCAGCATATTAAGAAAACCGTACACTCCTTGAGTATACAGTCCATCTTTTGTAATCATAGGCCTTTGCATTGCATAATAAGCCCGATTGATTAAGCTGTTTCCATCAATAATAATTATTCTATTTTCCATAATTTACCATCCCGTCCCCTGTAACTTATTGTTTCATATTGCCTGGTCCAATTCTTTTGGAGAATCTTCAAGATTCGGCAATGGATGAATATCTAATACGTTTATTTTTTTCATCAATGCTTTCTCATAATCATTAATTGTCATGGCTTCTCTTTCCTGCTATGATTAATTATGTTATCATTATAACAAATAAACAAAGGAGAAGAAAGACAAATGTATGATTATCACTCTCATTCCTTTTTTTCAGATGATTCTTCCGTTCCATTAAAAAATATGATAGAAGCAGCAATCAGTATGGGAATAAAAGAACTGGCCGTTACGGATCATTACGATCCAGATTACCCTGATAAGAACTTTCCTTTTGATTTAGACTTTAATCTTTATCATCAGGCATTATTAGCAGCTGAAAAAGAACACTCTAAAAATATCAAGGTTGTAAAAGGTCTTGAAATGGGAATACAGCACGGTGAAACTAACAAAAAATGCTATCTGGCTGCATCAGATTTCCCTTATGACTTCATTATTGGGTCATTTCATTGTTGTGGCGGACAAGATTTATACAGCAAATATTTTATTGAAAGAAGCGACGAAGATGGTGTTAGAGAATTTTATGACTATGTATATGAGGGTATTTGCGACTTTAACAATTTTGATGTTTTAGGTCATATTAACGTGATCGACAGATATGTAAGTAAAATTCCTGATTATTCTCAATATATGTTTAAAATAGAACAAATTCTGACTAAATTAATCAATATGGGAAAAGGCATAGAATTGAACACCTCAAGCTTTAGATATGGTTTAGGTGAAAGGACCACGCCTTCAAAAGAAATATTAGCTCTTTATAAATCTTTAGGCGGTGAAATCATTACGATAGGTTCCGATGCGCACAGGGAAAAACAACTAGGCTATAAATATAAAGAAGCCATCGAAATATTGATATCCCATGGCTTCAAATATATAACTACTTTTGATAAAAGAGTAGCTAAACAAATTAAAATTTAATTTTATTCAAATTCTTTTGCGCCCTTTAGC
>JAENWI010000388.1 GCA_016650115.1 Peptostreptococcaceae bacterium
CAGCCCAAACAAGGGACGACGAGATCAGCAGCAATGCAAAAACAAGAAAAAAGCCTCTTTTTGAAAATTTCATAAACCACCTCCAGACATAATATATTAGATCTAAAATCTAATAACCAATGATCTCATGGTATTCCGCACCTGTCAATGTAAATATCACTGAATTTTATGCAGGGCAGAATATACGCCACCAAATTCCAGTATAGACAATGTAACATTTGAAAAATAGTCAAACTGCTATCAATCAGGCATGAATAACAAAAATACAAGGAAGGAAAGATTTATTGCAGATGCTCCCCGAAGAATAGCGGAGTGCAGTTTAAGCCCGCAGGTCCGGCCCCAACGGGCTCATCGGTGCGACGTCCCGATCTTTCAAGACCGTTCCTCTTTGTAGATACGGTTCAAGGTGTCGATTGCACTCGTTTTATGTTGCTTCAATGCATGGACCATTCTCTCATAGTCGCCTTTCGCCCAGGCATCAAAAATCTCGGTATGTTGGACCAAAACCAGACGCATCCGCTTGAGCATCACATCCGATATCGAAACGTAAGCATAGGCTTGGCTGTACAATCGCTCGTAGAACTCATTGAGGGGACGATTATGGATGCATTGCAAATAGTGCATGTGGTACTCCCTGTCTATCTCGACGTACCGCAAATAAGTTCCGATGGTCAAGCCGGCGGTAATCCCATCGAGGAGACGTTCATGCTCGCCAAGATTCTCACGAATAAGGATACAAAGGTGCGACCAATCATCACTGGAGCACGTCATGCTCGCATCCATAGCCATGAGATTAATCATCTGTCGGGCTTCCATAAGCTGCTGGACGTCTTCCTTGGTTACCCGCCGTACAATCACACCACGTCGAGGCACAACTTCGAGCATCCCCTCGCTCACCAGACGATTAAAGGCTTGCTTGACCGGGGTCTCGCTGACGCCGTATCGACTGGCCGCCTCAAGGATGGGGAGCTTCTGTCCCGGCAGGTAGGTACCTTCCATAATGTCTTCAATAATGCTAGCCCTAACAATTTCAACCAGTGATGGGCTATTCACCACCTTAGTGGCCTGAAGAGTCATCGATGCTCCTCCAGTACAGGGGAAGAGGGGGGAAACTGGTTCGGGTAGTAAGTATAATAACAATGCTTGTAGTTATCTTTACGGATTATGTACATGCCAGTGGCAGAACTTGCTAGCTCATAACCAAATATAATAGTGTCATGCATAAGACGGCTTTTCCTTTTTTGCTTGTTGGAGACTATAATGTACTGGGTTGTCGCCCCTTTTTGCAACCTAAGGCCACATCATTTCCTTGAAAAATGTTTGTAATGGAAGAATATATGCTAATATATTCCCTTCTCCGACAACAACAAAATCTCTAATCATTACTGAAATTTACATTACAGAACAGAATTAGAGATTTTTATGCATAAGTAAAAAACATTAAAAAATATTTTGTTCCCTATGAAATTAGATTATGAGGAATA
>JAENWI010000148.1 GCA_016650115.1 Peptostreptococcaceae bacterium
GAAATGTGTATGCCTGGAGATAATATCCAGATGACAATCACGCTGATCACGCCAATTGCTATTGAAGAAGGACTAAGATTTGCGATTAGAGAAGGCGGAAGAACCGTAGGTTCCGGCGTTGTAGCTACAATCGTGGAATAAAAAAAACCAACTCTAAAACATTTTAACCAGGTCATAATTGGATTAAATTAGAAGGCAACAAGATGAATCATAAAATAATAGACAAAAAACACAACAGCAAAAATTGTATGGTCTGCGGGACAGAAAACGAATTTAGCCTGGGTGCAAGATTTTATGAACTGGATAATAAAGAGCTTGCATGCACTTTTGAAACCAAAGAATTTCATCAAAGTTACCCTGGAAGATTACATGGCGGTATAGCCGCAGCTATACTTGATGAGACTGCTGGCAGAGCAATAGACACTTTGGAGCCGGGGACATGGGCTGTTACTGTTGAACTAAATGTAAAATATAAAAAGCCAATTCCAATTAATGCAAAACTGAAAGCTATTGGGAGAATCACTTCAAATAACAGAAAAATATTTGAAGCTGAAGGCGAAATAATTTTACCGGATGGAACAACGGCGGCTACTTGCTGGGGGAAGTACTTGAAAATGAATGACAAGGCTATGGCTGAGGAGGCTTTTTCAGAAAACGAGTGGTTTGTTTTAGATGAAACTGACCCGGTAGAGATGGAAATTTAACCTTGACATTGACATGTTTGTATGATAACCTAATCAAGCGACTTTATATGGTAGATATATAAGCGGAGCTTGAAACCAGGCTCTGAATTTTAGATTTAAACGGAGGGCAATCAGATGAGAGTAAAAGTAACATTAGCATGCGCAGAGTGCAAGCAGAGAAATTACAATACTATGAAGAATAAGAAAAACGATCCAGATCGTATCGAATTCAGCAAGTATTGTAAATTTTGCAAAAAGCATACTCTTCACAAAGAAACAAAATAATTAAGGAGTGAGTATAATGGAAAAAGAAGTTAAAAAGAAGCCAGCTGCTCCGCCTAAAAGAAAAAGAATAAGCATTGGCGAGTATTTCAGAGGTATTAAGACAGAAACTAAAAAAGTGGTATGGCCAACAAGAAAAGAATTAGGATCATATACTGTAGTAGTTCTCTTGACCTGTACATTTTTTGCATTGAGCTTTTGGGCTGTTGATTCTGCAGTTCTTGCAGCACTTCGTGCAGTATTAGGAATAACATTCTAATTATAATTAACAAAAAAAAGGGTTAGGTACAAAATGACAGAGGATAACTTAGATATTGAAAAAGACGAAAATGTAACACCTGAAGCACTAGAGGCTTCTCCCCTTGATGAACCTGAGGAAGCAAGATGGTATGTTGTACATACTTATTCGGGTCATGAAAACAAGGTAAAAATTAATATAGAAAAAATTGTTGAGAACAGAGGAATGCAAGACCTTGTTCTTAGCATCATTGTGCCTACAGAAGACAGAGTAGAGATTAAGAATGGCCAAAGGAAGGTAAAAACAAGAAAAATCTTCCCTGGTTATGTATTGATAAAAATGATTGTTACAAATGAATCCTGGTATCTTGTCAGAAACACGCAAGGGGTAACTGGATTTGTAGGTCATGGTTCTGAACCGATTCCTCTGACAAATGAGGAAGTAAGAAGAATGGGAATAGAAAAAGTTTACATCGACCTGGATGTAGAGGTTGGCGATAGTGTTAAAGTGATCAATGGTCCTTTCGAAAGCTTCATGGGAGTTGTTGAAGAGGTAAACATGGAAAAACAAACACTAAAAGTGAAAATCTCTATGTTTGGAAGAGATACACCTGTAGAACTTGAATTTGGACAGGTGGATAAAATTTAGAGAAAGGAGAATATAAAATGGCAAAGAAAGTCGAAGGTATTATTAAACTCCAGGTTCCAGCAGGAAACGCGACACCAGCACCTCCAATAGGTCCAGCACTTGGTCAAAAGGGCGTTAACATTATGGATTTCTGTAAACAGTTTAATGCAAAGACAGCCGATCAACCTGGAATGATTATACCGGTAGTTATTACCGTATATGTAGACAGATCGTTCACGTTTATTACAAAGACTCCTCCAGCAGCAGTATTGCTAAAGAAGGCAGCAGATATTAAATCGGGTTCCGGTGAACCAAACAATAAAAAGGTAGCTACTATTACAAGGGAACAGGCAAGAGAAATTGCAAAAATTAAGATGCCGGATTTAAATGCATCAAGCGTTGAGTCAGCAACAGAGATGATTAAGGGAACAGCAAGAAGCATGGGTATCATCGTAAAGGATTAAGAGTTGGGAGGCTAAGGCCGTTTGTACCACAAGGAGGAAAAAGAAATGCCTAAAAGAGGAAAAAATTACAAGGAAGCAGTAAAAACATATGACAAAACAAATTTATATGATACTGCTGAAGCATTTGAACTGGTAGTAAAGAATGCAAAAGCAAAATTTGATGAAACTATTGAAGTTCATATCAAATTAGGGGTAGATGGACGACATGCTGACCAGCAGGTTAGAGGTGCGATTGTATTACCGCACGGAACAGGAAAAACAAATAAAGTTTTAGTATTTGCCAAGGGACCTAAGGCTTTGGAAGCAGAAGCTGCAGGAGCTGATTATGTAGGTGGAGAAGAACTTGCTAAAAAGATTCAAACGGAAAACTGGTTTGATTTTGATGTAGTAGTTGCTACCCCGGACATGATGGGTGTTGTAGGTAGACTGGGTAAAATTTTAGGGCCTAAGGGTTTGATGCCAAACCCTAAGTCGGGTACTGTAACCATGGATGTTGTTAGAGCTCTTGAAGAAATCAAGGCTGGTAAAGTTGAGTACAGACTCGATAAAACAAACATCATACACACTGGAATTGGTAAAGTTTCATTCGGACCAGAAAAGTTGGTTGAAAACTTCAAAACTCTAATGGATGCTGTGGCAAAAGCAAAGCCTGCAGCAGCTAAAGGACAATATTTAAGAAGTATTACAATAGCAGCGACTATGGGGCCTGGAGTCAAAGTGAACCAAGCAAAATTGTAATTTAACTATTTATAGTTAAATGAATAAATAAGAAATAAAACCGTAGACAGCGGGAGCGAAAGCTTAATACCCCGCCGAGGTACAATATAAAATATTGGCCTTGTCTGTTTGCTACGGACAAGGCTTTTTTATATGTACTAAGAATTACTGGAGAAAGGAGAAAATTATGTCAGTTGAAGCACAAAAGGAAAAACAGGTAGTTATTGACGAGATAAAGGAAAAACTGGAAAGATCACAGTCGGCAGTTGTTATTGATTATATTGGTATATCAGTTGCACAGGCAGATGCTATGAGAAAGAAACTTCGTGAGGCAAATGTAGATTATACTGTTTATAAGAATACTCTTGTTAAGAGAGCAATAGAAGGAACAAAGTATGAAAAATTGGCTGAAGTATTAGATGGACCGAGCGCTTTTGCATTTGGACTTGAAGATGCTGTAATGCCGGCTAGAATATTAAACGGCATCATGAAGGATTATAAGAAAATGGAATTCAAAGCAGGTGTTGTTGAAGGTATTTACTATGACGCTGCAGGAATACAAACTATTGCAGGACTTCCTTCAAGAGAAGAACTTATTTCTAAATTCTTGGGAAGTGTTCAATCACCATTATCAAAAGCTGTTAGAACATTCCAGGCAATTGCAGACGCAAAAGCCGAAGCCGCGCAGATAAACTAATTTAATTTTAAAATATTTAAAGGAGAAAATAAAATGAACAAAGATCAAATAATTGAAGCAATCAAAGCGATGACAATATTAGAAATCAATGACCTTGTAAAAGCATGCGAAGAGGAATTTGGCGTATCGGCAGCAGCTCCAGTAGCAGCAGCAGGTGGTGCAGCTGTAGCAGAAGAAGAAGAAAAGACAGAATTCACAGTAGTTCTTTCATCTTTCGGCGCAGAAAAAATTAATGTAATCAAGACAATTAGAGCAATTACAGGACTTGGATTAAAAGAAGCTAAAGATTTAGTTGATGGCGCTCCAGCAAACGTAAAAGAAGGAATTGAAAAGGCCGAAGCAGAAGCAATCAAAAAGCAGCTTGAAGAAGTTGGCGCTACTGTAGACTTAAAGTAAACAATACTTAAGAAGAATTACATACTATGAATGTTAACATTAAGGGATGACTTCAAATAAGAGGCCATCCCCTGTGTGCATTCATTAAACACAGAAAAATCAATGAGAATAACAACTGTAAAGAGTATTTTTCTTGACCTATTGCTTTCATTGTGATACTATTATATATTGCCACGCGAAGCAATTGTTTATTATATAAGGAGTGATGAATATGCCACAACCCGTAAAAGTAGGTAGAAGAACACGTATGAGCTACTCGAAAATTCA
>JAENWI010000195.1 GCA_016650115.1 Peptostreptococcaceae bacterium
CAATACATAAATGCAATTATTGCTTGATTGCTATTTTTTATTGAAAGACAGCAAAATAAAAGATATGATAGAGTAAAGGGGATATAATGTTTCTGTTGAAAAGTTCTTTGCTTAAAAAGTTTGCATTCTTCAGTATGATTGCTTTCGCTGCCACGGGGATAATGCTTGGTGTGATTATTTCAAATCATGTTAAAGGCAGTTTTGAAGTATTACAGCACACCTATAAGGATACCGTTATAGCGCTGTCAAAGGCGGTGGGTGTGCCGGATGGGATAAGTGGAACGGATATTCCGATTGGATCAAGGATCATAAGTATTGCTGATGCTTATGATGCCATGACTTCGGACAGACCTTATAGAAATGGTCTGTCTCATGAAGCGGCAATCGCTGAAATCATCAAATACAAAGGAGTACAGTTTGACTCCGATATAGTTGAGGCGTTTTTGACCCTTGAATTTAATGATGAAGGCAAATGAAACATTTTATTTCGCTTTTGACCAAAAGCTTGTTTAATTATTTATAAATCAAGCATTTCATTCATACTACCGGTTCGGTATCCTTCCATATCAAAAGTAATGTAGGTGAATCCAATTTTCTTGAATTCTGAAACGATTTTCAATCTGATATTTTGATCAATTATTTTATAGAAATCTTCTTCTTGTATTTCAATTCTAGCCAGATTCCCATGGTGCCTGACACGCACTTGAGTGAAGCCAAGCTCAAGCAGACACACCTCGGCTAAGTCAACCATATTAAGCTTTTCAACATTGATCTCTTCGCCATAGGGGAATCTTGAAGAAAGGCATGCAAAAGAAGGTTTATCCCAGGTATTAAGGCCCAGTTCCTTAGAGAGCTGCCTGATTTCAGATTTGTTCAGCCCTGCATCGCGTAACGGGCTTTTTATTTGTAGTTCCTTCACAGCTTCGAGGCCAGGTCTGTAATCACCGTTATCATCCATATTGGATCCCTCAAGAATATACCGTAAACCGTTTTCTTTCGCTATGATTTTAATTTTAGTGAAAAGTTCGGTTTTACACAGATAACACCTATTGACCGGGTTGTTTGAAAATCCCTCAATATCCAGTTCTTCAGAAATAAAAGGAATTTGTTTTATGTTATTCGCTGATGTGAATAATGCAGACGCATCAAACTCTCGTTTTGGGAATGAAGCGGATTTGCCTGTTATAGCGACGGCTTTATCGCCTAACACCATATGAGCCACTTTCAACAAAAAAGTTGAGTCGACTCCACCGGAATAAGCAACTGCAACGCTTTCGTAAGAAAGCATGCTGCTTTTTAATAGTTCGAATTTATCATTTAATGTAGTCATAGCAATCTCCTAACTGACTGTAAAAAAAATTGTGATAATATTTTTTTGTATTAATTCTCTATTAATTTATTATCAAATAGAGGTGGAATAAAGATGCGAAAGAGAACGTTTGCAATAAGTCACTGGAATATTCATTTTTTTGGCTTGCTTTTTCACATTACCCATGGCCATATGATTGATGAAGTCGCAAAAGATAATGATCCTGCAGACATTATTTGGAATGCATTTATGTTTGCAGGAGGCACACCTGCCTGACCAATGTATTATTTTGTAAACGCCTTCCATCTCCAGGTTTTCGCAGATATTGCCAAGCCTATCGGCACCAAGCACTAGTAAGGTCATGTGAATCTCCTTCCTTGATCAAATCAAACGTACAGGGCATATTTGTAGCAATAAACATATAGCCTATTAAACCAATAGGAATAATTATGTTTATATAATATTACTTTTTTAGCGATATGTCAATAGAAAGAATATGCAGGTATGGAATAAAATAAAAACAGTTAAATAAGGAGGGAATCAATCTTGACAAAATGATGGATTTATACTATATTAAAACCATAGGAATTATCAGAAAGAGGGGAAAAAACTATGAAAATAAAGAATGCTACAAATATAAATATAAGCACAAAGGTTGTGCATGGTTATAAAGGATATGATTCAAATACTGGAGCAATCAGCTTCCCAATTTATCAGAGCGCAACCTTCAGACACCCTAGTTTGAATGAAACAACAGGGTATGATTATTCCAGGCTTCAAAATCCAACAAGGGAGGAACTTGAAAAAACTGTTGCGAAGCTGGAAAACGGCAAGTATGGATTTGCTTTTTCAAGCGGAATGGCAGCAATTTCCACCCTGATTAAAATATTTTCACCTGGGGACCATATCATTGTGTCAGATGATCTTTATGGGGGCACTTATAGAATTTTTGAAGAGGTATACAGCAAATTCGGTTTGGAATTCACTTATGTTGATACCAGCAGAATAGATGAAATCAGCAGTCATCTGAAAAAAAATACAGTGGCTATATTTGTGGAGACACCCTCTAATCCGATGATGAAAATTTCTGATATTAAAGAGATCAGTCTTCTTGCTAATAAGAAAGGCATCCTGAGCATCATTGACAATACCTTTTTAACTCCCTATTACCAGAGACCACTGGATTTAGGTGCGGACATTGTGATCCACAGCGGTACAAAATATCTGGGTGGACACAATGACACACTGGCAGGTATGTTGGTATTGAATGATGATGATATCTCTGAGAGAATACAGCTAATTCAAAAGTCAGAGGGAGCAGTACTGGCGCCTTTTGACAGCTGGCTGATACTCAGGGGGATTAAAACACTGGGAATTAGACTGGATAAACAGCAGGAAAATGCTTTTAAAGTTGTTGAATGGTTAAAAAATAATTCGAAAGTTGAAAAGGTTTTTTATCCGGGGATTCCGGAACATGACGGGTATGAAACCTGTAAAAAGCAGGCGTCTGGATTTGGGGGGATGCTGTCTTTCACGGTAAAGGACACATTGATGGTAGAAGAAATTCTGAAGAAAGTTGAAATCATTATTTATGCAGAAAGTCTTGGCGGCGTTGAAAGCTTAATCACATACCCTATTGCGCAAACTCATGCGGCAATTCCAAAGGAAATACGTGAAAAAATCGGTGTGAACGAAAAACTCCTCAGAATATCTGTCGGGATAGAG
>JAENWI010000480.1 GCA_016650115.1 Peptostreptococcaceae bacterium
GCTTCAGCAACACTTAGTTTAGTAATCAGTTATTACGTTTAATCAAGGGCATCAGCTCGATTAAAATAAATCAGTCAAACAAAGGGAGGTATGTTCAATGAAAAAATTATTTGAAAAAGTACAAAATGAAATCATCAAAGCTAGTATCGTTGGGAAAAACATCTTAAGAAGCAACAGTGGAGAAGGATTTGTGGATTCGGCAGTTAAGATTCTCATTTCAGTTGTAATCGGTGCATTATTACTTGCAGGTTTATATGCACTGTTCGGTGATGTAATTTTGCCAACATTAAAGCAACGTATTCAAGAGATGTTCAACTTTGCTGGATAATGTGTACCAAACAATACTGTGGTTTGAGGCTTAGGCTTCAAACCACTTTCTAACGAAGGAGGTGTCAGCATTGGAATACGTCATTATGCTTTTAATTGGTGCGATTTTGACTGGGTGTCTTGAGTATGTCAATACCTTACTAGATGGGATTGTACCTATAGCTCTACATGCGGAAGATTATATGGATACCCTTCTAGGGACAAGTGGTATTAGTGGAATATTTGATATATTCTTCGCTTTTGGCATATCCCTAATCATTCTAAAGTTTTTAAAGAAAGGATTTGAAAGATATATTTTGTGGACAGAAGGCGATGCCGATACTGATCCAATCATTTTGTTAACAGGTTTTTTTAAAGCATTAGCAGTAGGAATATGTTTCCCTACCTTGTATGGGTGGCTTGCCGAAATTGTATCAGATTTAAGTAATGAGCTAATAACAATGATTTCAAAGGATATGGCAACAGATTTTGGTTCTATCATAACAGGCATAACAAGTGCAGGTATTTTTACGGGTATCGTATCAATCATATTCTTTATCTGTTTTTTTATGCTCTATATTCAATTTTTAACGCGAGGGCTAGAAATTCTGATTCTCAGAATTGGATTACCTCTTGCATGTGTTGGTTTAATGGACAATGACAATGGCATCTTTAGGTCATACATTCAGAAGTTCTTTCAAAGTACGATGGCAGTACTCGTTCAAATTGTGCTAGCAAAATTAGGTGTAGCTCTTATGTTAAATACCCATGTATTTTGGGGACTTGCAGCTTTACTACTGGCACTAAGAACACCAAAATTCTTACAAGAGTTTTTAATTGTTTCGGGTGGTCAAGGTGGCGGTGGCATGATGAACAAAGTCTATTCA
>JAENWI010000263.1 GCA_016650115.1 Peptostreptococcaceae bacterium
CCTTCGGATGGATTGGTTTTAATTTATGATAATATAAATTATGGACAGAGCCTGGGCGCGACATCCAAATTCCCCCGAGATGCAATTGCGTTTAAGTGGAAAGATGAAGTGAAGGAAACCAAACTGGAAGCTATAGAATGGAGTGCCTCCAGAACAGGTCGTATCAATCCGATCGCCATATTTCAGCCGGTTGAACTTGAGGGTACAACGGTTAGCAGAGCAAGCCTTCACAACATCAGTATTATGAAGGAATTAATGCTTGGTATTGGAGATATTATTAAGGTTTATAAAGCTAATATGATTATTCCTCAAGTTAAAGACAATATGACTAAAAGCAATAATATAGAGATTTTAGAATTCTGCCCGGTTTGCGATATCAGTCTTGTGACGAAAAATGAAAAAGGTGTTGAAACACTTCACTGCCCTAATGTGACTTGCCTGGCCAAACAAATAAAAGGCTTTACGCATTTTGTTGCGAGAGATGCAATGAACATGGAAGGCCTTTCGGAAGCCACTATTGAAAAACTTATTTCAAAAAAAATGATTAAGGAACTGGCGGATTTATTCCATGTTGAAAAATTCAAGGAAGAAATTTCAACAATGGATGGGTTTGGAGAAAAATCATTCAAGAATCTTGTTTCTGCAGTAAATATGGCCAGAAAAACATCTCACGCTAAATTCCTTTACAGCCTCGGAATCCCAAATATAGGGGGGACAAATGCAAAAGTGATTTGCAAGGCGATGAATTACAACTGGGAAAAAATTGAAAGCCTTACCTTTGAAGAATTGCAAGACATAGATGGCGTTGGGCCAATCATGGCAGAAGCTTTCACAGCTTATTTCGCAAAGCCGGAAAACAGGATAATCGTAGAAGACCTGCTGAAAGAAATTGAATTTGAAGAGGTTGAACGCAGCAGGGAAGCACAGGTATTTGAATCGATGAACTTTGTCATTACAGGCTCGTTGACATCCTTTGAAAACAGGGAAAAGCTAAAGATTTTTATTGAAGACAGGGGAGGAAAGGTTACAGATTCTGTGACCGGCAAAACTAATTATTTGATAAATAATGATAATTTGTCAAATTCTTCAAAGAATAAAAAAGCGAAAGAACTAGGGATTAAAATTATTACTGAGACGGAATTTTTATATGAGGTAGAAAATGCTTAAAACGGGCAAACTGGACAGCCAACTTTTGAAAGATATAGTTTTTAAGAATATTAAATATAAAAGGGATGAAGTTCTCACAAGGCCAGGGATAGGCGAGGATTGTGCTGTAATAGACTTTGGCGAATATGAATGCGTCATGTCGACGGATCCTATAACCGCGGCAATCAGCGAGATTGGAAGGCTTGCTGTGCATATATCCTGCAATGATATAGCATCTAACGGCATTGAACCTTTAGGGATTATGCTTGCTGTCATGCTCCCGGTCGGTACTACTGAAAATGAGATAGAAGAAATGATGAGGCAGGCAGGCGAAGCATCGGAAGAACTGGGTGTTGAAATAATTGGAGGCCATACAGAAATTACTCCGGCGGTAAACACGCCAGTTATTGTTTCGACAGCCATCGGACGTGGATTAAAAGGGCAATCCCAATTTGCAAAAGCCATGAAGCCGGGGGATTTTATTCTGATGACAAAAGAGGCAGGGATAGAGGGTACTGGAATAATCGCCAACGACAAGGAAGAAAAATTAAATGGTGTTTTAACGCCGAAAGAAATGAAAAAAGCAAAGGAAATGCTCCTGCAGGTAAGCGTGGTGAAAGAAGGTATAATAGCTGGTTCAGTAGGTACCCGTGGCATGCATGACATCACAGAAGGGGGGATATTGGGAGCTGTCTGGGAAATGTGCCAGATCGCTAATCTTGGTGCTGAAATATGGGAAGAAAAAATTCCGGTTTCACAGGTAACAAAAAAAATCTGCAGATTCCTTGAGATCGATTATTTAAGACTGATATCCAGTGGATGTATGCTGATCATAGTTGAAGAGGCGAAAAAACGAGAGCTTGAAGAAAAATTGAAAGATGCTGGTATTAAGGCTACTTCAATTGGCATAATCAAGGATTTGAAATGTGGAATAAATATTATTAAAGATGGGCAAAGTCTGAAAATCGAGCCGCCTGAGGCAGATGAGCTATACAAAATCATTGACTTTGACTGATATTACTTATATAATATGGTAATGTGAAATTGCCTTTTAGTAGCTTCGCTCGGTATGGTTTGGGTCCTGCGCAATGAGAATCTGCGAACCTTGTCAGGTCCGGAAGGAAGCAGCAATAAGTGGAAGCTCTTATGTGCCGCAGATAAGCCTTCTCCTTCACC
>JAENWI010000325.1 GCA_016650115.1 Peptostreptococcaceae bacterium
GTTCTTTATTGGCAATGATTAACTCATCCGCCCGCTTTTCTTTCTCCTCGTTCTGAAAAGCAAGTTCTTTGTTAGCAATAACCAGTTCTGCCGCACGTTTCTCTTTTTCATCGTTTTGCAAGAAAAGTTCTTTATTGGCAAGGATTAACTCAGCTACTAATTTTTCTTTGGTTTTATCCATGTTTTTCATAATTGCAGGTTATTGATTGTTTATTTCAGCCCCGACCCTGAAGTGTAGGAGATTTTCGCATCAAATGGTTAAATTTCAATTTGAATAAGCCCTAAACTTCGTACCTTTCCATCAGATCCGGCTGCTTTAATGTTTTTTAGAGTGAGAATATCACCCACTTTCAATTTTTCAATATCCGACAACTGCCTGGCATTAAAATGGGAACCGTTTGCATCTACCGATCCAAATATCGTTAGCATGGTAAATGAAGTGATATTAAAATTTGCCCTTATTAATTCGTCTTGTCCGTAGCTGGCAATCAGTGAAACTCCTCTTCCTTTAAGCAATTGTTTGGAAAGCGGAGCATCCTGAACCAATCTGGTTATACCTCTGCCATCGGTATATCGAAGATATGATTTCGGATCGGGCAAGTATTTGACACGATATAATTTTTCTCCCATCGCCCGGTCGTCCCCATCAATCCTGGCGTATACTGAGATAGTTATATCACCATGCCGGGTCGCCCGAATAATATATTTCCCATCAACTTTTTGAATGGTCCCACCAGCCACTCGTATAAATACGTTTTCGGCAGCCACTCCGGGAACAGAAATACTGAACAGATTATCAATTCCAAGATATACAACGTTCATATCTTCATTCGAAACAGTTACCGATGGTTCTCCAACAATATAATCACTTTTAAAAGGATAACTTCGAATTACCCCATCGTTTCCAGTCAGTGTTATTTGGCCTGAATAAGTAAAAGCTCCTGTTTTTCCACAACCCACTTCATAAAGACTATTTTGAACAGGAGAGCCATTCACAAAATATTCAGGCAACTGGGTAGAGTCGACAGCCGAAAGCACGATCTGGGCGCTGTATCGGTCACCACGGACCACATAGCGGGTATTAGGGATTACCAAAGCATCAATTCTGTTTACCCGAAAATCCATAGCATCAGTTTGACCTTTAAAATACTGAACCAGTTCAGCCTCCGCTTCACGAATATCACTCTGATATTTGGTAAGAATGGTAACAACTGCAGAGACGGGCATCATTTCGAACATCGCTAATTCCCAGGACTTTCCGTCCTTCGTTTTACCAGTATCAAAGATGGATTGATACATTTTTTGTTTCCCCGGATTATTCTCTGAGAAATCGACCAGAAAATTGCGGTAATCATCAATCCGTTGTTTCAAAATCTTTCCGTTACCTCTTGCAATAGCATACTCACTGGGCTTATCCATATTATCCTTGGCTATTATTTGTCTGACATAGGCACTATCATTAGCATCTTCATTATCTGTCATTTTAACGATTTCAACTTTGAAACTCTCAATATAATTATAAATGGAATCTGATTTTTGCTTTACGAGGCTGGCCTTATTCATCCATTCCCCTACTTTGTCAGGATTTTCATCAAACAAATTCTGAAAATCAGCATACAACGATTTGTTTCTAGCCTCGGAGGATTCAATGGATGTATGTAAACTATTATCCACCATCGTAAACCCCTCTAAAATACTGCTTGACACATTCAGTGCTAACATTGACGTCAGTACGAGATACATCATATTTATCATTTTTTGTCTGGGCGTTTCAGGACAATTTTTTCCTCCACTCATTGGAATTATCTTTATAGA
>JAENWI010000006.1 GCA_016650115.1 Peptostreptococcaceae bacterium
AGTTGCATGTGATTTGCGTGTTTTTGCTTGAAAAAAATGGAAAAAAATGTTATAATAATTAATACTAAATTAGGGGTTATTTAGTTTGAAAGGAGTTTGGAGATTAGTTCGCTGAGGCGTAAGGGGAAAAATGATAATTAAAGATTTACCAATGGAAGAACGCCCAAGAGAAAAAATGATTTCTTGTGGAGCATCTTTGCTTTCTAATGCAGAATTACTTGCCATATTAATCGGAACCGGTACTAAAAACAAATCTTCTTTGGATTTAGCAAACCAGGTGTTGTCAATTGAAACAGATGGAATCAGATATCTTACAGATTGCACTCCTGAGGAAATATGCAGAATATCCGGTATGGGAATAGCAAAAGCCTGTCAAATTATTTCAGCGATTGAGCTAGGGAAAAGAATTGCTACAAATCCTAGAGAAAAGAAAATTTCAATCAATAACCCGGATTCAATAGCTAGTCTTTTTATGGAAGAAATGAGATATTATAAAAAGGAATTCTTCAAAGTGTTGCTGTTAAACAGCAAGGGAGAAATCATAAGCATTGAGAAGACTTCAATTGGAGATTTGAGTTCTACAATAGTTCATCCAAGAGAAATATTCTGCACACCAATCAGGCGGAGTGCTGCAGCTGTTATTTTTGTGCATAATCATCCAAGCGGGAATCCAATACCAAGCCAGGAGGATATTGATGTGACAAACAGACTGGTAGAGGCAGGTAAAATATTAGGAATAAAGGTTCTGGACCACATTGTGATAGGTGATGGAATCTACGTAAGCTTTAAAGAAAAACAGCTCATTTGAGCGTGAGCCGGTATAGTATGGGCTGATAAATACAAAGCAGCTTCATTGATTTAAATATAAACATATAAAAATGGAGGTAGAAATGGGTTTTTTTAACTTTTTTAAAAAGGACATGGGAATTGATTTAGGAACTGCGAATACATTAATATATATAGCAGACAAAGGGGTTGTGTTGAATCAGCCATCAGTTATAGCTTACGAAACCAGAACAAAAAAAATAATTTCAGTAGGAGACTCTGCAAAAGCAATGGTGGGAAGAACACCTAACTCAGTTACAGCAATCAGACCATTGCAGGATGGAGTGATTTCTGACTTTGATATGACTGCAGAAATGCTTAGCGCTTTTATTTCTAAAGCCTTAGGTGAAGGTGCTGGAACGAATAACCTTAGAGTTGTTGTCGGTGTTCCAAGCGGAGTAACAGAAGTTGAGAAGAGGGCCGTAGAAGAAGTAGTAAGACAGATGGGGGCCAGGGAAGTATATATTTTAGAAGAACCAATGGCGGCGGCTATAGGAGCCGGACTGAATGTCGATGAAGCAGAAGGCTGCATGATATGCGATGTTGGGGGTGGTACGACAGATATAGCGGTAATAGCTTTGGGTGGTAATGTTACCAGTACATCAATCAGATATGCCGGTGACAAAATGAATGAGGCGGTTATTCATTTTGTCAGAAAAAACAAAGGCTTAATTATAGGAGAAAAAACGGCAGAAAATTTAAAAATCAATATTGGATGCGCCCTTTTGGACATAGATGAAGAAGGTCAAGAAATTATTGAAATTATGACTGCCAGCGGAAGAGATATTCTTACTGGACTGCCAACTTCTGTTGAAGTGACCAGTAAAGAAATGATGATTGCACTAGAAGAATCTGTTGACATTATTATTGAGGGCTTGAGAAATACCCTTGAGAAAACACCCCCTGAAATATCGGCAGATATTGTTACTTCAGGAATAGTTTTAACCGGTGGTGGCGGCCTTCTTAAAAATCTAGACAAGATGATAGAAAATAAGACTGGTATGAAGGTAGAAGTGGCTGAAAATGCTTTTGAAGCAGTTGCGTATGGAGCAGGTAAAAGTCTGGATGACATAGAAAAATTAAAGAGATACTCTACAAACTCGCTTCGAAGATAGGAAAAAGAAATGAAGTTGCCTAAAAACAACAAAAAGACAGTTGCGTTGATCCTTAGTATCATGCTTCTTTCTATAATACTGTTATTATCATATAAGAATTTTGGAGGAAGTTCTGCGGCTGGCGGGTTTATTCGGCAAAGCGTAGCAACTGTTCAAGGACCACTCTCTAAAGTTTCTAATGGAATTTCAAATGGATTAAGAGGAATTTTTAATTTCAGATATGTAGTGGAAGAAAACGATAAATTAAAAGAAGAAAACAGTATTCTTCGAAAGGAAAATGCTCTTTTTTTGTTGAATAAAGCAGAACTGGAAGAACTCAGAATTTTGTCTCAAGCACTTAATTATGATGGCGTTCCTGAACGAAATAAAGTGGTGGCAGCGGATGTAATCGCCATGGATGGATCAAAGTGGTTCAATATATTCACCATAAATGTTGGAACAGAAAGCGGTATTGAAAAAGATGATGCTGTGGTAAACGGCGTAGGACTTGTAGGAAAAATAATCAATTCGGGTGAAGGCTGGTCAAAAGTAATTGGGATCATTGATGAATCAAATAAAGTAAGTTTTAAGGTTTTGCGGGATGACACCTTAATTGGGATTGTCAAAGGAGACGGCGCCAGTGGACTTGTCGGTTTTATGCTTGATGGAAAAGCAAGTGTCATCGTGGGTGATATTTTAGTTACCACCAATATTGGAATTTATCCTCAGGGAATAGAAATTGGCAAAGTTTCCAAGGTGGAATTTGATAATGATACACAACTTAAAAATGTTACAATTACTCCTTCAGTTAATTTCAAAAACATACAGAGAGTGGCGGTAATACTATGAAAATAAGAATTGTCGCTATTATTTTTGCGTTTGCCTTTTTAATACAGGGGACATTACTGAATAATTTTGCTTTTTTTGGTATAACTCCAAATTTAACATTATGTCTGCTTATTGCGTTCACTTTTTTTTATGAGGATGAATCTGCCATTTATCTGGCTTTGTTTTTTGGAATAATAAGTGACATTTGTTTTTCTAATATTATTGGAGTTTCTTCTTTAGGATATTTGCTGGTGGGATTTTTAATAGTTAAGTTCAGACCGTTATTAAATAAGGAAAACATTTTGGCATCAGTTATTTTCGGAGGTTTAGGGACTCTAGTCTTTAACATTTTCTACTGGTTATTAACCAATGTGAATACAAATCAATATGACTTTACATATATTTTGAGCCTGCAGCCCTTATATGTTATCAGCAATTTAATTGTAATGGTGTTAATCTATTTTACTTTGATTAACAGGGTAGTAAGACACAGAAGTGACAGGTATTACAGATGAAAAGAATTCTAAAATCCAGGAATCTGCAGATTACACTCCTTATTTTCATCCTTATGCTGGTTTTGATCATAAGGCTTTTTGTTTTAACTGTCATTGAGAATACTAAATGGAGCGAAGCGGCTTCAGGAGTCAGCGTAAAAAATATTTACACCCCGGCGCCAAGAGGGGAAATATTCGATAAATTTGGTAGATTGCTTGCGGGAAATCAGCAGACTTTCGCACTTCAAATAAATCCTACTTATTATGAGGAAGATTCGGAAATAAATAATGTCGCAATTGAAATTGTGAAAATATTAGTACAGAATGGTGACGAATATTATGACAATCTGCCAATAGTCATCGAAAATGGAAAGTTCAGCTACACTTATCAAAAGGAAATTGAGGATTGGCTAATTAGTCAAAATCTTCCACTCGGTTTGTCTGCGGAACAGGCTTTTAATGAGCTTAGAAAAAGATATGATATAAATGAGGGCTTGGATAGGTTTGCAGCACAAGCAGAATTGCAGGAAACCTATAAAATATTTCCTCCTATTTCTGTAAGGTCCAATACTTATCTTGAAAATCTTGATAAAAAAAGCTTTCTCGAAAGATATTACTTAAATCCAGAATTAAATGCAGAAGCAGCTTTTGCAAAACTTCGGATTTATTTCAAAATTGATAAAGGGCTGTCCAATGAAGAAGCCAGAAAAATCATGGTTATACGGAACGAAATTTCGGCAATGGGATACAGACAGTATCTCCCCGCTAGAATCGCAACGGATATATCAGATTCCACCATTGTTGCTTTTGAGGAAAAAAGCAGCATATTTATAGGTGTGGAGATTGTTTCGGAAACAAAAAGATATTATCCGAATGGTAATTTGGCTTCACATTTGTTAGGATATATGGGACAGATTTCAGAAAATCAAAGGGAAAAGTATGTGGAAGAACTCGACTACAATGCAAATGACCTGATTGGTCAGGATGGCGTAGAAAGTGTATTTGAATCTACATTAAAGGGGATTGATGGTATAAAAAGTGTGCAGGTGAACGCCTTGGGGGAACTTGTTGATGATATATCCAATATTGAACCTGAAAAAGGGAAAGATATCTATCTGACAATTGATATGGAACTTCAAAAAACTGCTGAAGCAGCCTTAAAGCAGACGCTGGAAAAGATACAATCTGGGGGAACTTTTATTGGAGAATATGGCAGTTACCCATTCAGAATTCCCTATAAAAATGCAAATGTTGGTGCTGTAGTGGCACTTGAGGTTGAAACAGGAGATGTCCTGGCGATGGCTAGTTATCCGGATTATGACCCTAACCTTTTCGCCACCGGCATTAGTAAGGAAAATTGGGATTCTCTACAAAGTGAAAATTCAAGAGATCCATTAGCGCCTGTTCCAATGTATAATGTTGCAGCAAGAACAGCAGTCCAGCCAGGTTCTGTATTTAAGATGGTAACGGCAACGGCGGCATTGGAGAGTGGATTGGATCCAGATAGGAAATTGTATGATGGCGGATACGTGCAGGTTGGAAACAGAAAATACGCCTGTTTAATATGGAATGCTCGCAAAGGTTCTCACGGAAGTGTGGATCTGGCAAAAGCTTTGGAGGTGTCATGCAATTATTACTTTTATGACATTGCCACAGGCAGAGATTATTATAAAGGGATTTCCTTGGGTTACGATAAGAAAATTACCATAGATATTATTTCTTCCTATGCAATGCAATATGGATTGGGCTTGCCAACCGGAATTGAAATCAGTGAAACGATAACAAAAGCGCCAAGTGCTGCAAGAAAAATGGCAAGTATGAAGTCACTTTTGAAAAATGTTCTGATTGGTCGGGCAGAAAAATACTTCACAGAAGAAATCGTTGTAGACAAAAATAAGCTTAATAATAATATTCTTGAGATTGTCAGCTGGACAGAAGAAAATCCAACAAGAAATCAGCTTTTGGAGAGAATGCCTAAGCTTGGGATTAAAGAAGATATGGTTGAAACTGTAGCGGATTTATGCAAATACACTTATTACAATCAGGCAGAGTGGACGCTTGGAGATGAACTGAATATTGCCATAGGGCAGGGAGAAAATGCCTACACACCTTTACAAATAGCAAATTATGTTGCAACAATTGGGAATGAAGGCGTTAGAAACAAAGTCAGTGTGATAAAAGCTATTAAGGGAATAGGAGAAATTATAAAAGAACCAGGTGTGGATATAGAAATTAGTGACAAAAAGTACCTTGATGATATAATACAGGGTATGAAACAAGTTGTATCCGGTTCTTCCGGCAGCATGAGAGGCCCATTTGCAAATTTCCCTGTTGTTGTCGCAGCCAAAACAGGAACTGCTGAGAGGGGCGGGAGAATGAACCCGCCTGATGAAGTGGAATATATCAAAACATACATCAGCCGAATCAGCCCTGGATTGGAATGGAATGATATTGAAATAGAAATAGACAGACTGTTGAAGGATTATCCGGACACCTTTGTTACAAGAGACACAGCGGTCAGACAGGCTGTTATCAACCTAAGCAAGGGAAAGGTCGGGAACGGAGAGTTAGATGCGTACAAGAGCGAATATGATAGCTTCGCATGGGTAGTAGCCCTTGCTCCTGCAGATGATCCGAAAATTGCTGTTGCAGTTTTGCTTGTGCAGGGAGGAACGTCAACCTACGCGGGACCGATGGTCAAGGAAATTATTGGGAAATATTTACAGGTAAATAAAGTATATGATGAGTATTCACTGGAAACAAAGATTCAGTAGAAAGGTTATGTGATGGATAAAGTAATATTAGTAGCCTCTGGAAAAGGTGGTACCGGAAAAACATTCTTTGCCTCAAATGCGGGAGCAATTCTTGCGGAAAGAGGAAATAGAGTTTTGCTGATTGACATGGATATGGGGCTTAGAAACCTTGATATTTCATTGGGTTTGGAAAATAAGGTCATTTACGATATTGTTGATGTGGTGACGGGTGTGTGCAAAATCAAACAGGCAATCATCAAAGACAGACATTTTAACAGTTTGTATTTAATGTCTGCTTCACAAAAACGGGATAAAGGAGAAATCAACAAAGAAAACATGAAAGAACTCTGTGAAAAACTTTGCACAAAATTTGATTACATCATCATTGACTGCCCGCCGGGAATAGGGAAAGGCCTGAACTTGGCTGCATCGGTAGCAAATAAAGGAGTTATCATAACGGTACCCGAATATGCGGCAATCAGAGATGCAGATATGTTGGACAGAACTTTGATTGAAATGGGTGTATTGGACAGGAGTTATATTGTAAATAAAATCAATATGGAGTTGATGGCAGGCGGGTTAATTCCCAATCTTGATCAAATTTCTCAAATATTGCGTCCAAAGATAGCTGGAACAATTCAATATGATAATAATATTCATATTGCAACGAATAATGGGCTTCCTATTGTTTCCAAGAAGGGAACTTACATTGAAAAGAATTTTAACAATATGATAGACAGAATTATTTAATTTAGAAATTAATATGTTTGCTGCGCATACCCACATTGAGGATAAAACCAAGGGCAATCATATTTGAGACAACAGAGGAACCGCCATAGCTTATAAATGGCAAGGTAATGCCTGTTACGGGCATCAGTCCCATGGTCATTGCAATATTTTCAAATATTTGAAAACCAAACATACCAATAAAGCCAATGACAATAAGGGAACCGTATAATTCTCTCGCTGTTCTGGCTATTTTTATTATTCTGAAAAGAAACAGCGTATAAAGGCTAATAAGTATAATGCCTCCCAGCATTCCCAATTCTTCGATAATAACAGAAAAAATAAAATCTGATTTTTGCACAGGAAGGAATTTCAATTCTTTCTGTGTGCCCATAAACAGCCCTTTCCCAAAAAAACCTCCGGAGCCGATGGCAACTTTTGAATGCCAAACCTGATAGTTCCCTCCTAATGAAAGATTGTCCGGATGTAAAAATGCATCAATTCGCTCTTTTTGATGGGAAGCCATGAACCTGTATAATAAAGGGATACAAAGCAGAAACAGGGCAGACAGCTTTGCAAAAATTTTGAAATCTACTCCGGCAAAAAAAACCATGATGACCCACATCATACAGATGACAATTGCGCTTCCTAAATCCTCTTTCAAAACAATAACAATAAAAGGGCCTCCATATAAAGCTGCAAAAAATACGCCTTTATAGGTAAAAAGATTCTCAATGTTCCTAGACAAATAATTTGCGAACAGCAAAACAAAAGTGATTTTAACCAGTTCTGATGGCTGCAAGTCGGTGATTCCAAGATTGATCCATGATCTGGCTCCAAAATGTTCAACGCCAAGGCCAGGAACATACACTGTGAGCAGAAATAAAATTGAACTGATATACACAAATTTTTCATACTTTTGAAATATTTTATAATCAAAAAAAAGAATGAAGAGAATAGAAATAAAGCCTATAATATAGGCCGCAGTCTGGACTTTTAAGTCTCTGTTAAATATGAAAGCCCCATCGTATGCCGTGCTGCCAATCATTATTATACTGATAATCGCGAAGCATAGCGGCAGGACTAAAAGTATCTTATCTATGTTTTTGAACAAACTTAAAAAATAATTCATCTTTACCCTTCCATAACTGGAGTACATTTGCTTGACTATAGGCGTTAAAAACATTATAATATCATTGTGTAATTATATCAATATTTAATTATGTAATGCGATTATTTTATTAGTTGTCAAAGGTTAATTTGACATTTTCGATTAAAAATTTTTAAAGAAGGAGAGGTGTTTGAAATAGATATATTAATGACATGTATTGTAGCATTTATCGCCTTAGTCATTGGACTATTGGCTGGATATATATTCAGAAAAAGCCTGGCCGAAAAAACAATCGGCAGTGCTGAACAAAAAGCAAAGAATCTTTTGCTGGATGCTGAAAATAAATGTGATACAATTAAGAAGGAAATTACGATTGATGCGAAGGAAGAAGCTCACAGGATGAGAAGTGAGGTAGAATCAGAAATTCGCGAAAGAAGAGCAGAAATTCAGAAGCTGGAAAGAAGACTGATACAAAAAGAAGAATCTATTGATAGAAAAATAGAAAGCATTGAAAAGAAGGAAGAAAGCATTACTAACAAAGAACAGATATTAATAGACAAACAAAATGATATTGAATTAAAAATAAAAAAACAAATGGATGAGCTTGAAAGGATTTCAGGCTATACAAGAGAAGAAGCTAAAAACCTATTATTATCAAACGTAGAAAAAGAAATAAGGGTAGAAGCATCCGTGATGATTAAAGAAATTGAATCTAAAGCGAAGGAAGAGGGAGATAAAAAAGCAAAGGAAATCATCACCGGAGCAATTCAAAGGTGTGCATCTGACCATGTGGCAGAGAGTACAGTTTCTGTGGTTCCGCTTCCAAATGATGAAATGAAGGGTAGAATTATCGGTAGAGAGGGTAGAAATATCAGAGCTATAGAAACGCTTACCGGAGTTGATTTAATTATTGATGATACACCGGAAGCAGTTATTTTATCTGGATTTGACCCAGTTAGAAGAGAAATTGCCAGAATATCTTTAGAAAAGCTTATTGTTGATGGAAGAATTCATCCAACAAGAATCGAAGAAATGGTAGAAAAGGCTAAACTTGAAGTTGCTCAGGTAATAAAAGAAGCTGGGGAACAGGCAACCTTTGAGGTTGGCATCCATAACTTCCACCCTGAATTGATTAAATTGCTTGGCAGGCTGAAATACAGAACGTCATACGGGCAAAACGTTTTGAAGCACTCCATCGAGGTTGCACATCTGGCTGGTTTAATGGCGGGTGAACTTGGATTAGATGTTAAGCTTGCGAAGCGCGCCGGACTGTTGCATGATATTGGTAAAGCACTGGATCATGAAATCGAAGGAACACATGTTGATATTGGAATGGATGTTCTAAAAAAATATAAGGAATCAGAAATTGTTATCAATGGTATGGCTGCTCATCATGGAGACTATGAACCGAAAAGTATGGAAGCAGTCTTGATAGCAGCAGCAGATGCATTGTCTGCAGCAAGACCGGGCGCCAGAAGAGAAACACTGGAGACTTACATTAAAAGGCTTCAGAAGCTGGAAGAAATTGCCATGACAACACCTGGTGTTGAAAAAGCTTTTGCCATTCAGGCAGGAAGAGAAATCAGAATACTTGCCAAACCGGATGAAATGTCTGATGATGGAATAGTTTTCTTAGCAAGAGAAATTTCCAAGAAGATAGAAAGTGAACTTGAGTATCCCGGACAGATCAAGGTAAATGTATTAAGAGAAACAAGAGCAATAGAATACGCAAAATAATGTGAACCAATTCAAACGAGGCAGTTTATCTGCCTCGTTTTTCTATGGGCTGACCATTTACATAAACTTGCTTTAGGACAAGCTGGTGTGATATAATTGCATAATGAAATTCAAGAAAGTATGGTGTGAAATGCTTATTTATTTAGATAACAGTGCAACAACAAGACAGTATGATCAGGTTACCACTGAGATGGTTAGAGTGATGGAAAGTGATTATGGCAATCCATCATCACTGCACAGGCTTGGCTTGTCTACAGAAAAACTTGTACGAAAGGCAAGGAAAGAAATTGCCAGATCAATTGGCGTAGGTGAAGACGAAATTTTCATTACTTCCGGCGGGACAGAAGCGGATAACGCAGCAATTCTAGGAATAGCATTCAGCAGAAGGAGAAACGGTAATAAAATAATAACTTCAAAAATTGAACATCCTGCTGTTTTAGAAAGCTGCAAGCGCTTGGAACGGGACGGGTATGAGGTGGTGTATCTTGATGTTGACAAAAACGGTGTGGTTCTTATCGACCAGTTGAAACGCGAAATTGATCATGAAACAATTTTAATTTCAATTATGCACGTGAACAATGAAATTGGAACAATTCAGCCAATAGAAGAGATTTATAGAATGAAGGAAGAATGGAATAAAGCCAATGATTCTGACATTCTTTTGCATGTAGATGCAATACAAAGTTATGGTAAACTTAATTTATGCGGACTCCATGCGGAACTTATTTCTTTGAGCGGACATAAGGTTCATGGACCAAAAGGAATAGGTGCATTATATATTAAAAAGGGCGTTCGACTGGATCCTATTATTCTCGGCGGTGGTCAGGAAAAAGGCCAAAGATCGGGGACGGAGAATGTTCCTGCGATTGCTGGATTTGGTGTTGCTGCAGCAAGAATAATCAACGATCAAGGTAAAGCAGCCCGAAGGATAAAAAGTATGAAGGAAAATCTGATTTACAGAATCAGACATGAAATTGCCAATATTAAGATAAATGGAAATTATGGGGACGGGAATTTAAACGTAACTGATGCAAATGAAAGCAATGATTGTGAGGAAGGTTTCAGTAAAATTGATTTGAGCTGGACTTCGCCAAGTATTTTAAATGTCAGTTTTTTGGGGATTAGAGGGGAAGTTCTTCTCCACTCTTTGGAACAGGAAGGAATTTATGTTTCCACAGGGTCTGCTTGTTCCTCAAATAAAAAAGGACAAAGCCATGTGTTGAAGGAAATTGGACTGAATAACATGGAAATTGAAGGGGCTATTAGATTTAGTTTAAGTGAATTTAATACGCAGGAGGATATAGATTTTACGGTGGATAATCTTGTGATTATAGTAAATAAAATGAGAAAACTGTCAAGTTTTAGATAATGGAGGAAGAAAGTGAACGAAAGAAATACACTGATAGTAAGATGCGGTGAGGTTGCACTGAAGGGACTTAATAAGCCTTACTTTGAGAAAATGCTGGTCGATAGAATAAAAAAGGTCTTAAAGGAATTTGAAAATGTGGAAGTAAAAAGGCTGGAAGGCCTAATATTTGTCCGCGCTGATAAATCTCTTGATATAGATAAAATAATAGGGATTATTTCAAAAGTTTTTGGCGTGGCTTCCATAAGCCCGGCGGTTGAATCCGAATCGGATATGGACAGGATTGGGGAGACTGCGGTAGCCTTTATGCTTGAATTAATTGAAAGAAAAGGTGTTAAAACATTTAAGGTCGATGCAAAACGAGCAGATAAAAATTTCCCTGTAAAATCTCCGGATATTGCGAGACAGATTGGTGCAAAAGTATTAATCGGCTGTAAAGTCTTATCTGTGGACGTCCATAACCCGGATGCCTTACTTTTTGTTGACGTCAGAAAGGATAAGACCTACATTTTCGAACAAAAGGTATCAGGTTTTGGCGGGCTTCCCCTTGGAACAAACGGAAAAGGTCTTGTTCTTCTTTCCGGAGGTATTGATAGTCCTGTCGCGGCATGGATGATGGCTAAAAGAGGGATGCTGATTGAAGCGATGCATTTTCACTCTTATCCGTACACAAGTGAGAGGGCCCAGGAAAAAGTGGCAGATCTGGCAAAAATTATTGCCGGTTACACTGGAAATTTCAGGATGCATTCCATTAATCTGCTGCCGATTCAAGAGGCAATCGTTGAACATTGCCCGGAAGAAGAGACAACTATCTTAGTCAGAAGATTTATGATGAGAATAGCAGAGAAGGTGGCAATTGAAAGAAACTGCATGATGCTTATCACAGGGGAAAATCTGGGACAGGTGGCGAGCCAGACAGCTGAAGCCTTGGTAGTTACCGATGCAGTTGTAAAAATGCCTGTCATGCGACCTTTAATAGCAATGGACAAGGTTGATATAATGGATAAGGCTAGAGAAATAGGCACTTTCGAGACATCCATAAAACCATATGAAGATTGCTGCACTGTATTCCTGCCAAAGCATCCTGCCACAAAACCCAGATTGGAGCGAATACTTGATTCGGAATCGAAACTGGATGCAGAAGGATTAATTGAAAAGGTTATGCTGACAAAGGAAGTTATTAATATATACGAAAAATAATAAAAAGGTAATAAGGGCTGGCTTCTAAAGTAAAAGAAGTCAGCTTTTTATATGGAGATGAAAAGAAGCGGGTATTCAGACTGATATATTTCAGGGAACCCGGATATCAGTCAAAAATAGAGAAAAGTTTAACAAAGATGAAAGAAACAGAAGTTTAACAAGTAATAGAAATTAATATCCTAAATAAGAAGACGAAAATCATTAGTGGTTAACATAAAACTTCGGAAATAAAGCCAATCCCACGGATATCTGTAAGAATAAGGTTTTAGATGTATTTTCCTGTTAGAGAAATTAGACTATTCTGAATATGAAAAATAACGGGAAAAATGTCAAAAAAGACTTGCAAAAAATCGTTATATGTAGTTAAATTGATTCATATGCTGTTATTTATTTAACAGTTATAAATTCTTAAAAGAGCGGTTCTAAATAAGTGAAAAGAGAGACCGTTATTAAAAATAATTAAGGAGGCATTTAAATGAACTTTCAATTAACGAAAGAGCAAGAGTTTGTAAGAAAAATGGTAAGAGAATTTGCTATTAATGAAGTGGAGCCAATTGCTGCAGAAATCGATGTAGAACATAGATTTCCAGTTGAAACAGTTGAAAAAATGGCAAAATACGGACTTCTTGGAGTTCCGTTCCCTAAAGAATATGGTGGAGCCGGCGGAGATCAGATATCCTATGCAATTACAGTAGAGGAGTTATCAAGAGTATGCGGTTCAACTGGAGTCATATGTTCAGCACATACATCACTTTGCGGATGGCCAATTTATAATTGGGGAACTGAAGAACAAAAACAGAAATATCTTCCAGATGTATTTTCGGGAAGAAAACTTGGTGCTTTTGGTTTAACTGAGCCAAACGCGGGAACGGATGCTGCAGGTCAGCAAACGAAAGCAGTTGACATGGGTGATCACTGGCTGATCAACGGAGCTAAGGTGTTTATTACAAATGGCGGATATGCAGATTTATTTGTAGTAATGGCAATGACTGACAAGTCAAAAGGTACAAAGGGTGGAATCAGTGCATTCATCATTGAAAAGGAAGACGAAGGCTTCTCAATCGGGAAAACTGAAGATAAAATGGGAATATGTGCTTCCTCAACTACCGAATTAATTATGGTTAACTGTAAAATCCCTAAAGATAGAATCATGGGCAAGGTTGGAGATGGTTTTAAGATTGCTATGTCAACCCTTGACGGAGGACGTATTGGGATTGCTTCACAGGCATTAGGAATAGCTCAGGGAGCATTTGATGCTACCGTTACCTATATGAAATCAAGAAAACAATTTGGAAAAAAACTGTCTCAAATGCAGGCACTTCAGTTTGACATTGCCGAAATGAGAACCAGAATTGAAGCTTCCAGATTATTAATATATAAAGCTGCTGATATGAAAGAAAAGCACTTACCTTACGGCCCTTATTCTGCAATGGCTAAATTATATGCTGCAGAAACTGCCATGTATGTAACAACTAAGGCTGTTCAATTGCATGGTGGCTATGGTTACACAAAGGATTATCCAGTTGAAAGAATGATGAGAGATGCTAAAATCACTGAAATCTATGAAGGCACATCGGAAGTCCAAAAAATAGTAATCGCTGCATCAGTATTTGGTAAATAAAGGAAGAAGGAGGAAAATTAAATGGCATTGAAAATTATCGTATGCGCAAAACAGGTTCCCGATACAAACGAAATTAAAATTGACCCTATTAAAAAAACTCTTATTAGAGAAGGCGTTCCAAGTATTCTGAACCATGATGACTCAAATGCACTTGAAGAAGCCTTGAAAATCAAGGATATATACCCTGATACATATATTACAGTTGTAACAATGGGGCCTCCCCAGGCTAAAGATATGCTTATTGAGTGTATGGCCAAAGGAGCTGATGCAGGAGTATTAGCTTCAGACAGAGCCCTTGGTGGTTCCGATACATGGGCCACATCAAATGCACTTGCAGCTGCCATACAAAAGATTGGTGATTTTGATATCATATTTGCAGGTCGTCAGGCTATTGACGGAGATACCGCACAGGTAGGACCTCAGATTGCCGAAAAATTGAATATCCCGCAGGTTACCTACGTGGAAGAATTTGAATTAGATAAAAATATGAAAGATATTACAGTAAAAAGAGCACTTGAAGATGGATATGAAATAATAAAACTTCAGACTCCTTGTATGCTTACAACTATTAAGGAACTCAATGTCCCAAGATATATGTCGATTTCCGGAATTTTTGATTCTTGTAAAAAGGATATCCCTACTTGGGGTGCAAAAGAATTAAACGTTGATGTAGAAAAAGAAGTAGGTCTTGATGCTTCACCAACGAATGTATATCGCTCATTCACACCTGCAGGAAAAGGCAAGGGAATAATGATCGAAGCGGACAGTGAAAGAGAAGCGGCTCAGATGCTGCTGATCAATTTGAAAAGTAAACATGTAATTTAATGAGGAGGAGGAGGAACATACAATGGCAATTCAAGTAATTAATGATAAATGCAGAGGATGTAAATTATGTATAAAAGCATGTCCATTCGAAGCAATTGATATGGTTGGGAAGATCGCAGTAATTAATGAAAAATGTACAGCCTGTAAACAATGTATAACAGCATGTCCTTTTGATGCAATAGAAAAGACTGAAGAGGCAGCAGCGACTGTTGATTTGACAGCATATAAGGATATCTGGGTATTTGCAGAACAAAGAGGCGGAAAATTAATGAATGTAGCCCTTGAATTAATAGGAGAAGGCTATAGATTATCAAGAGAAATAAGTGACAGTACAAAGGTATGCGCAGTTCTTGTTGGAGACAATGTTGATAATCTTGCTCAAGAATGTTTTGAGTATGGTGCTGACAGCGTATATGTATTACAAAACCCTCTCTTAAAGAATTACACGACTGATGGATATACAAAAGTAATGTCTGATGCATGCAGAGAATACAAGCCGGAAATTGTTATTTTCGGAGCAACTCATATAGGAAGAGACCTTGCTCCTAGGGTAGCTGCCAGATTAGGTACAGGATTAACAGCAGATTGTACGAGACTTGACGTAAAGGTCGCAACTTACATCGACTATGCAAACAAGAATACAACGCTTGACACCTCAACACTTGATCCAAATGATACAAATACTCAGTTGAAACAGACTCGTCCAGCCTTCGGCGGAAACTTAATGGCAACCATTATTTGTCCTAAGACCAGACCACAAATGTCAACTGTAAGACCAGGGGTTATGCAGAAGAGAGAGCAAGTGGCAGGGGCTAAGGGAGAATTGAGAACTGTTAAGGTAGCTGTAGCAGAGACAGATATCAGAACAAAGGTTGTTGAAATTGTAAAATCAACAAAAGAGATAGTATCACTTACTGATGCCAATATCATCTGTTCGGGCGGAAGAGGTCTGGGAGATGGATCTGGATTTGATTTAATAAAGAAGTTTGCTGACAAAGTTGGCGGAGTAGTTGGTTCATCAAGAGCAGCAGTTGATGCCGGCTGGATTGATCATTCACATCAGGTTGGACAAACTGGTACAACTGTAAAGCCTAATATATATTTTGCCTGCGGGATATCTGGAGCTATTCAACATTTAGCAGGAATGCAGTCCTCTGATATTATAGTTGCAATAAATAAGGATCCGGATGCGCCAATATTTGAAGTTGCTGACTATGGTATTGTAGGAGATATTTATAAAGTAATCCCTCAAATTATTGAAGAGTGGGACAATGCTGAAAAGCTTTATGATGCAACAACAAAATAAATAAAAGAGTGGATAGTATGTTATAATAAAAAACAAGAGGGGAAACCTTTCTTGTTTTTTATTATTTATTTTAGGACAAAAAAATAAATTCAACAGGGGGCATAATGATGGATGATAATATTGTAAGAACAATTGCAGCACTAGAAAAAAATGGCTTTGAAACAAACTGTTTTGAAACTGGTGATGAAGCAATAGAACAGCTTTTGAAGGAAATTAATATAAAAGAAAGCGTTGGAATTGGGGGATCCATGACAATAATTAATATGGAAGTGAAAGAGAAATTAAGAAATCTTGGGTATACGGTGTACACACACAATGGAGAATCAGATCCTTTAATAAAGAAGGAAATGCTAAAAAAAGCGATGACTACTGAAGTATATCTCACCAGTTCTAATGCTGTCACAGAAGATGGAAAATTAATTAATATTGACGGTAATGGTAATAGATTGTCCAGTATGATTTATGGACATGAAAGAGTATATTATATTTGTGGCAAGAACAAACTGACGAAAGATTATTCGGAAGCAATGAATAGAATAAAGACGGTAGCCTGTAAAAGAAACTCAGAAAGATTAAATCTTAATACACCCTGTCGATATGGTGAGTGCAATGACTGCAGTTCTAAACAAAGAATCTGCAATGCAACATTGATTATGGAAAAAAGAATGACAACCGGAAGGGCAATCATCTATATCATCAATGAAGAGCTGGGATACTAAGCCCATTATAAGCATCCGACATTGGGCTTTGTTTTTTGAGAGACCTTGCAATTAGTCATTTCAAATTTCGGTTATCCACAGGCAACCTGTGGATAACCGATGAACCTAAGTATTTACAACAATCAAAGAACGAGCATACATTTATGTGTTTTCCACACAAATTGTATGCTCGTTTTAAATTCCAATTTTTTAATTCAAATTAGAAACCACAAAAACTTATCCACAGGATTGATTTTGATAAAGCCACCAACTGCAGGGGTTATTTTTTTCACAAACCCAATGTCGGATGCTTATAATGGGCTTATAGCAGTTTAACGCTATTGATATTTAACTCAAAAGTCAGGCCTAGATATTCTGCAGCATTTCTGCATAGTACCATACGACTGAGAAATATTTCGAAATACTCCATTACAGGGCTTATGCTGGTATCTATTTGAAGAGAAAGAACAGCTTTTTTAAGCTCCGGAAGAATAACAATTTCTGAGTGTTCTACGGCATAATTAACACGATCATGGATGTCGGCTGAAATCTTTTCAGCCGTTCTACTTTTAAATCTGACTCTTGTTCTTCTGACATCTGATTTATCTGCAAGAATCAATGCTGCTGTGATGGGGCTTACAGCGGAACCTGTTCCCTCGTCATGATTGCCTATTGCACCAACGATGTCTGCAATTTCTTCCGCAGAAAATTCCATTTTATTTAATATTTGAAAAGCCATAACGGCACCGCTTTGAGCGTGATCATTACGGTTTACACAATTACCGATATCATGTATGTAAGCTGCTATCTTTCCAAGCTCAACCGTTCGGTCAGGATATTCCAAAAGTCTAAGTATATTCTCTGCTTTTTCCGAAACTTTACCCGCATGTGCAAAACCATGTTCCGTATATCCGATTGACCCTAATAAATCATTTCCTTTTTTTATATAGGTTGTTATTTCATTGCTTTCTTTAATTTGTTCAAATGTAACCAATTTTCAACCTCCTCATTTATTCTGTTTATAATAATATTTTAATCTTCTGATTGTCTTAAATAAGAGTTTTCCATGTGCAACATCATAGCTTCTATAGCTAACGTCTCATTTTTTTGCAGGAAGGCATTATATATTGCCCGATGTTCTTCCAGTACTGTATCAAGGTAATCCTTACCGTATGAATTTATATCTCGACTATATTTTATATACATTTGAAAAGAGGAAAGTACTTGCCTAAGCATCTTATTTCGAGATGAAGTGTAGATTAACTGGTGAAAATGCGAATTAATATTAAGCATCTTGTCGATATCATGTTTTTTGGTATAAAACTCCATGAATTCGAAAATTTCTCCCAGCTCTTCAAGTTCATCATCATTAATTCTTTCGATTGCCCATTTCACGGCCTGTATCTCATAGGTTTTCCTGAGTTCATATATATCTTTAATATCCTGAGAGGTAAAACCAACAACAAAAGAACCCCTGTTGGGAATGTTTTCAACAAGACCTTCAATTTCAAGCTGCCGTAAGGCTTCCCTTACAGGTGTGCGGCTGATTTTATATTGTTCACATAGACTTTGTTCCGTCAGTTTTTTTCCTGCCGGTAATACTCCCTTAATAATATCCATTTGAATCTGGGTATAAAGATTTTCTGCCAGAGGCAGGCCGTTGGTGCTGGTTGCTTTCATTTGTACCATGATTTCTCCTAAATATTTAAAAGTAAAAAGTCGGCATATTCATTGGCTGTATTGCGCGTTTTTTTGCCGGACATAATAAGTTTGTCGTCAGTAATATCGATTGCTTTTGCTAAAGTATCGGCTTTATTACTGAAACCAATATGTCTTAACAGCATTTCAGAGGCTCTCAGCATACTAGCAGGGTTTGCATAATGAGCAAGTCCATCAGCAAGCATTCTGGGAGCGCTTCCGTGAATTGCTTCAAACATGGAGTATCTGCCACCAATATTAGAACTGCCGGCGGTTCCAACACCCCCTTGTATCTGGGCAGCCTCGTCAGTTATTATATCCCCATAAAGATTCGGTAAAATAAATACGTTGTATTGCGTTTGCCTATTTGGGTTTATTAAATTAGCAGCCAAAATATCGACAAACCAGTCATCAGTTTTGATTTCAGGATATTCTTTTGCTACTTCATAACATAATTCGAGAAATTTGCCGTCAGTTTTTTTCATGATATTTGCCTTCGTTATAATAGAAACATTTTGGTTGCCATTGGCTTTTGCAAATTCAAAAGCAGCTTTTGCAATCCTTTTTGTGCCGTCAGTTGTAGTTACCTTGAAATCTATTGAAATATCATCATTAATATCTATTCCACGACTTCCCAAGGCATATTCCCCTTCCGTATTTTCTCTGAAAAAAGTCCAGTTGATGTTTTTTTCTGGTATGGAAACTGGTCTGACATTGGCAAATAAATCGAGTGCTCTACGAAGCGTTACATTAGCGCTTTCAAGGTTTGGAAGATCATCTGATTTATTTGGTGTGGTGGTTGGGCCTTTAAGTATCACATGACAGGATTTTATCTCTGCAAGCACGTCAGTAGGGACGGTTTCCATTTTACTGATTCTGTTTTCCAGTGTAAGCCCCTCGATAATACGAAGCTCGATTTTTCCGGCAGAAATTTCATCCTTAAGAAGGACCTCTAATATACGGGTTGTCTCACCGACAATAATAGGACCAATCCCATCGCCATCAATAATACCAATGATAATCTTTTCGATTTTGCTGTAATCAGTGAATTCTGCCATGTTTTTCATCATTTCTACTCGTGCCAGCTGATCCCTGACAATTTTTTCAAAGTCGTTCATGTAAGTCATTTGTAATCTCCTTATATATAATTATTTGATTAAATTAATTTTACCACCGCATAAAAGCATTTCAATTTCCAACTCGGAAAAGTTTCCGAGTAACCGGTATTCTCGCTTTGTGTCCAGGTTTTTAACAAGTATAACCGGCTCATTAATCTGTTCTGTTGCATTTTCAATCATCAGCATCTGACCTAGTTTGAAACCGTCATAATCTTCCGGGCTTTCAAAAGTAAGAGGCAAGATGCCGCTGTTTATAAGGTTTGATCGGTGAATTCTTGCAAAGGACTTGGCGAGAACAAATTTTACCCCCAATTGTAATGGAGCTAACGCTGCATGTTCACGACTGCTTCCCTGACCATAGTTTTCGCCGCCTATGATGACGCATTCTTTGGCTTTGAGACATCTTTTTGCAAAGTCCGCATCTATTTTACTAAAACAGTAATTAGCAAGATATGGGACATTTGAGCGATAAGGGAGTAGCTTTGAATCTGAAGGCATAATATCATCTGTTGTAATATTGTCTCCGGCTACAAGGGTAATCTCCGCTGCCAAGGTTTCCTGAAGCGCAGTATTCCTTGGGAAGGGTTTTATATTTGGCCCCATCTGTACAGGTGTATTGGTTTTTCCGGTTCCATCTGGATAGACAATGAAATTATCATTAGGAGTAAAGGAAGCCGGAGTAATGTTTTCAAGAGAAAGCCCGGCATCCAAGCCATCAGTTATTACCCCGGTAATAGCTGAAAGCGCCGCGGTTTCTGGGCTTACCAGGTATACGTTTGCATCCAGGGTGCCACTTCTTCCTTTGAAATTTCTGTTAAAGGTACGAAGAGAGACCGCTCCTGATTTAGGCGACTGGCCCATGCCGATGCAGGGACCGCAGGCGTTTTCTATTATTCTCGCCCCGGAATTTATTAAATCTGCCAAGGCACCATTCTCCGCAAGTTTTGATAAAATTTTACTCGAACCCGGAGAAATAACCAGGCTTACTTCTGGATGAACTTTATTGCCTCTTAATATGGAAGCCACTTTCATAAGGTCGGTGTAGGAAGAATTGGTACAGCTGCCGATAGCGACCTGATCAACCTTAACAGAGCCAATGTTTTTAACAGAATCCACGTTATCCGGGCTGTGAGGCATTGCCGCTAAGGGAGTCAACTGGCTTAAATCTACCTTCAGGAATTCATCATAAAATGCATCAGTATCTGCAGAAAGGGGAATGTAATCCTTTTCTCTACCCTGTTCCTTCAAGTAAGTAAAAGTGTTTTCATCACTTGGGAAAAGGGAAGTGGTTGCACCTAATTCAGCTCCCATATTTGTAATGGTCGCTCTGTCTGTAACTGAAAGTGATTTAACACCTTCACCTGTATATTCTATTATTTTACCAACGCCGCCTTTGACAGTCAGCTGCTGAAGCACGTAAAGAATAATGTCTTTAGCCGAAACCCAGGGTCTAAGTGCGCCTGCAAGTTCAACCTGTACCACTTTTGGGACAGTCAGGCTGTAAGTTCCTTTTGCCATTGCCATTGCAACGTCTAATCCACCGGCACCGATTGCTATCATGCCGAGTCCGCCGCCAGTTGGTGTATG
>JAENWI010000051.1 GCA_016650115.1 Peptostreptococcaceae bacterium
CGTCTTCTGGAATCCCAGCTTCAACTTTACCAACAAGATCAGCGCCAACGTCTGCTGCCTTGGTATATATACCGCCGCCTACACGTCCAAACAATGCCATTGACGATGCGCCAAGTCCAAAGCCTGTGATAACCTCTTTAGTATCAACTCCCAATACGATAAAGATAGTTCCAATCCCTAAAAGTCCAAGACCTGCAACGCAAAGGCCCATAACGGCTCCACTTCTGAATGCAACCTTCAGCGCTTTATTCATTCCACCTTCCATGGCGGCGTTTGCCGTTCTAACGTTTCCTTTAGTAGCTACTTTCATACCAAAAAAACCAGCAAGTACTGAGAAAAGTGCTCCGATAACGTATAGTCCAGCTGTCAGCCATCCAACAGCAAATCCAATCAGAAGAAATAATGCTAAAACAACAAATACCATTGTCTTATACTCTCTTCTCAGGAAGGCCATTGAGCCTTCTCTGATAAAGCCGGCTATTTCCTTCATTCTCTCAGTTCCTTCATCTACCTTATTAATCCATGCCGCTAATCCATAAGCGAACAATAGGGCAATAATGGCAACGATGGGGGCAATAATTGCTAAAATCATCATTGAATAAGTCCTCCTCTTTTATTTTTAACGACATTAAGAGGCGCCATTAACGCCTCTTATATTTACGTTAAAAACCTCGAAAAAAAATAATGTCCTTCTTAATTTAAAACGTGTTTTATTCTATTGTTACTAAAGCAAGGGACACTGCAATAAAAGTAACAGCTGCTACTGTTGAAATTTTATTCAGTACTGCTTCATAGCCTTTGCTCTTCTTTTTGCCAAAAATTTGCTCTGCCCCGCCGCCTATTGAACCAGACAGCCCTGCACTGTTTCCTGATTGCATTAATATGCTGCCAATCAAAACTAAACTAGCTATTGTAAGAATTATCATAAGAAATATTTTCACTTTACACCTCCCGTATAAGATTAACTATTAGATGTTAACATAAAACCACTTGAACATCAAGTGGTTTTTGCTATATTCATTGCTATTTTAAGTTGTAAAAAGCATCTTTTCCTGCATACCGGGCAGAGGTGTCAAGAATTTCTTCTATCCTCATCAATTGATTATATTTTGCAATTCGATCCGTTCTTGAAAGAGACCCGGTTTTAATCTGCCCGGTGTTCAATCCAACAACAATATCGGCAATAGTTACATCTTCCGTTTCCCCGCTTCTATGAGAAACTACTGCAGTAAATCCTGCTTTTTTCGCCATTTCTATTGCATCAAAGGTTTCAGTTAATGTACCGATTTGATTTACTTTAATTAAAATCGAATTTGCGATACCTTCTTTTATTCCTCTTTCAAGCCTAACCGTGTTCGTTACAAAAAGATCATCTCCAACCAGCTGAATTTTTTTGCCAAGCCTTTCTGTTAGAAGTTTCCAGCCGTCCCAGTCATCTTCACCAAGTCCATCTTCAATAGATATGATTGGGTATTTTGAAACAAGCATTTCATAATAGGCTATCATTTCTTCAGAGGTTTTCATTACCCCTTCTCCCAGAAGGTTGTACTTCTTCGTTTTTTCATCATACATTTCACTTGCTGCAACATCCAGTGCTATCATAATATCGGTGCCTGCCTTATACCCGCTTTTTTCAACAGCTTCGAGTATTACCTGAATAGCCTCTTCATTAGTATTCAGATTTGGCGCAAAACCACCTTCATCACCAACTGATGTGTTTAAACCTTTAGACTTTAAAACCGCCTTTAAGTGATGGAATATTTCTGCACCCATTCTTATTGCTTCCTTAAACGAAGGGGCTCCAACCGGCATAATCATAAATTCCTGAATATCTACCGTATTATCAGCATGTGATCCGCCATTCAGAATATTCATCATAGGAACTGGGAGCAGTTTTGCATTCACTCCACCTAAATATTGGAACAGCGGCAATCCAAGTGAATTTGCGGCTGCATCTGCTGCTGCCATGGATACTGCAAGAATTGCATTCGCTCCAAGTCTTCCCTTATTTGGCGTTCCATCAAGGTCGATTAATAATTTATCTAATCCAACCTGGTCTAAAACATTGTACCCGATTATCTCATCCGCAATTTCAAAATTTACATTTTCTACAGCTTTCAAAGTACCTTTTCCAAGATATCTGGATAAATCTCCATCTCGCAGTTCAACTGCTTCATGAATTCCTGTGGAAGCTCCAGAAGGGACGATTGCTCTTCCTTCTGATCCGTCTTCAAGAAAAATTTCCACTTCTATTGTTGGATTACCTCTTGAGTCTAACACTTCACGTGCAATTACTTCTTCGATATATGACATTTTTTTACCTCCTAAAAATTAATTATTTCCATAAACTCCTGAGGTACAAGACTTGCACCTCCTACTAAAGCACCGTCAATTTCTTCCATGTTCATAATTTCAGTGGCATTCGAATGTTTTACACTTCCGCCATACTGAATAATCACCTTGTCGGAAATTTCATCATTATAGAGTTCTTCTATAGTTGTTCTGATAAAGGCACACATTTCATTTGCCTGTTCTGGTGTGGCAGTTCGTCCAGTTCCTATTGCCCAAACTGGTTCATAAGCCACTACAATCTTGCTTACCTGTTTCTCTGTCAATCCTGCAAGATCAGCAACAACCTGTCTTTTAACCACTTCAAATTCTTTACCGGCATCTCTTTCTTCAAGAACCTCCCCCACACAAAGAATCGGGGTAATGTCTGTAGTAAATAATTTATGCAGTTTTTTATTCACAGACTCATCCGTTTCATTAAAATATTGTCTTCGTTCAGAGTGGCCTACTATACAGAAATCCACCCCTATTTCTTTTAACATTCCTACAGAAATTTCTCCTGTGAAAGCCCCCTGCTCCTCAAAATGAACATTTTGTGCGCCAACTTTAATGCCTGTTCCTTTAAATTCGGAGACAAGTTTTTCAAGCTGGGTAAACGGTGCACAGATCGCTGCCTGAATATCTGTTCCCTTATATAATTTTTTAAATTCTTCTGCAAAAGCAACTGCTTCCTTTGTCGTTTTAAACATTTTCCAGTTGCCTGCAATAATGGGTATTCGCATAATCTTTCCCTCCATTTATTTAGTATATTTGATTTTATATTTGCAATTCTATTTAATAAAAAGTCTTATTTGTCTTCAAGCGCAGCAACTCCAGGTAACTCTTTGCCTTCAAGGAACTCAAGAGAAGCACCTCCGCCTGTTGAAATATGAGTCATTTTGTCAGCCAGTTTGAACAATTCCACTGCCGCCGCCGAATCTCCTCCGCCAATTATTGTAACTGCGTCCGAGGCAGCCATTGCTTCTGCAATCGCAAGGGTTCCACCAGCAAAGTTGGACATCTCAAAAACACCAACCGGCCCATTCCAAATGATTGTTTTTGCTTTTTCTATCTCTTTTTCAAAAATTTCAATTGATTCAGGGCCAATGTCCATTCCCATCATATCTGCCGGTATACATTCTTTTGTATATACCCCCTTTATTGAATCATTGCTGAATTCTTTTGCCGCAACAAGATCCACTGGCAATAATAGTTTCACTCCAGCTTTATCCGCTTTTTCAAGCAATTCAGCCGCAAGTGAAACATTCTCTGCATCCAGAATAGACTTACCGATTTCCAGACCTTGCGCTTTATAAAAGGTAAACATCATTCCGCCGCCAATAATCAGCGTATCCACTTTCTTTAAAAGATTCTCAATGACTGTAATTTTATCACCTACCTTAGAACCTCCCATAATTGCTAAAAATGGACGTTCCGGATATTCTACCGCACCACCAAGGAATTTAATTTCTTTTTCAATCAGAAAACCTGATACTGCCGGCAAAAACTCTGCGATGCCTGCCGTTGATGAATGTGCTCTATGGGCTGTACCAAATGCGTCATTAACGAAAATCTCCGCCAGTGAGGCCAGTTCTTTAGAAAACGCCACATCATTTTTTGTTTCTTCCTTGCGGAACCTTAGATTCTCAAGAAGCAGAACCTCACCATTTTTCATTTCCTGTACCGCCGCAACAACATTTTTATCAATTACAATCGGCGAACTGATAAATTGAACTTTTTGTTTTAAAAGTTCTTCCAGCCTGTCTGCCACAGGTTTTAATGTGTATTTCATATTTGGCTCACCCTCAGGTCTGCCCATATGAGACATTATTATTACTTTTGCACCCTTTTCAATTAAATATTTAATTGTAGGCATTGCAGAAGTTATCCTGATATCATCAGTTATTTGTCCATCCTCATCTAAAGGGACGTTAAAGTCACATCTTACGATGACTCTTTTCCCTTCAACTTCAATGTCCTTAACAGTTTTCTTACTCACATTGCACCTCTTATTTTCCAGCCATATAAGTTAACAGGTCCACAACTCTGTTGGAATATCCCCATTCATTGTCATACCATGAAACAACCTTGAAAAATCTCTTTTCTCCCGGAAGATTATTTTGTACTGTTGCAAGGGAATCATAAATTGATGATCTCTGATCGTGAATAAAGTCGGAAGAAACTAACTCTTCATCCCCATAACCAAGAAGACCGCTTAAATATGTTTCCGAAGCCTTTTTCATTAATCCATCTATCTCTTGAATTGAAGTGTCTCTTTCAGATCTAAACGTTAAATCAACAACAGATACTGTAGGAGTTGGAATTCTGAAAGACATACCTGTAAGTTTTCCTTTTGTTACTGGTAGTACTTCACCAACTGCTTTTGCCGCGCCTGTAGTTGAAGGAATTATATTAATAGCTGCTGCTCTTCCGCCTCTCCAATCTTTTTTTGAAGGTCCATCAACTGTCTTTTGTGTTGCAGTATATGAATGAATTGTAGTCATAAGACCCGTTTCGATACCTATACCCTCTTTTAGTATTACATGTACAAGTGGTGCAAGACAATTGGTTGTGCATGATGCATTTGAAACTATATTATGTAGTTTCGAATCATATTCCTGCTCATTGACACCCATTACTATTGTTTTAACATCCCCTTTGGCAGGAGCTGAAATAATAACTTTTTTTGCACCAGCTTCAAGGTGTCCCTTAGCTTTTTCTGAATCTGTAAACAACCCTGTCGACTCTATTACATATTCAACTCCTAATTCTCCCCAAGGCAGTTGTGAAGGTTCTCTTGTTGCCATTACACACTTAACTTCGTGTCCGTTAACAACAAGAATGTCATCATCTGCCAATTCTGGTGAGCTTTTCTTTGTTGACAACGTTCCCTTAAACTTACCTTGTGTTGAATCATATTTCAACTGGTAAGCAAAATATTTAGCATCAGTTGTTATATCAACAACTGCAACCACCTCAAATTTAGTGCCAAGCAATCCCTGTTCTGTCAATGCGTTGAAAACCAGTCTTCCAATTCTCCCAAATCCATTAATTCCTACTTTAATACTCATTTTTTCTCCTCCTAAATTATCTTTATATTTATATTTATTAACTTTAAATAGCTCAATTACTTTAAACTGATTTTAATATCTCTTCCTCTTAGATGAAGAAGGTATCTTTAATTCATCCCTGTATTTTGCAACAGTTCTTCTGGATAGGTCTATCCCTTTTTCACTAAGTATTGCCACCATATCCTGATCGCTGAATGGGAATGCCTGGTCTTCTTCTGCAATTATTTCCTTTATAAAAGTTTTTATGCTTGAAGATGAAATCCCAATCCCCTTTTCGTCTGCAACACCGCTTTTAAAGAAATACTTTATTTCAAAGACACCTCTTGGTGTCTGCATGTATTTTCCATTTATAGATCGGCTTACTGTAGACTCGTGAATTCCTACATCCTCGGCAATTTGCTTTAAGGTCAAAGTCTTCAAATGTTTGCTCCCGCAATCGAAAAAATCCTTCTGGTATTTAACAACTGCACTAACAACATTATATATCGTTTGCTTCCTTTGTTCTATACTTTTTATCAGCCAGACAGCAGAATTAAACCTGCCTGACAGAAAACTGGCAAGATTTGGATCTTCTCCTGATTCATGCATCAGTCTTTGGTAATATGGACTTATATTAAGTCTCGGCGCACTTGTTTCATTTACTGTTACAATATATTCATCATCTATTTTTTCGACCAACACATCGGGTACAATATATCTGGTAGAAGCCTGCGTGGCAAATTCTCTGCCTGGTTTAGGCTCAAGGCTACGAATCAAATCTCCTATGTCTTGAACTTGCTTATTTGTAATACCCAATTCTTTTGAAATAACATTGATACGATTTGAGGCTATATCCTCCAGACAGTTTTTAATAACCGCCTCAACCTCCGCATTTACTTCTCCTCTGTTTTTCAGCTGTATCAGCAGACACTCTTTCAAATCTCTTGCTCCTACGCCATAGGGTTCAAATGTTTGTATTATTCCCAGAACAATTTCAATATTTTTCTTTGCGGTTTTGAAAACGGAGGAAATTTCTTCAACGGTAAGGGTCATATACCCATTGTCATCTAATGATTCAATGATGTATTTTCCTATTTGTTTACAGCCTTTTTTAATTGGTGCAAACTGCAACTGAAACAAAAGATGTTCTGGAAGCGTGATCTCAGCGCTGGTATATTGCTCATAAGAATATTCCGTGCTCTCCGTCTTATGTTCATATTGCTTATAGCTGATATCGTCATAACCTTGCTCTACAACCTTCTCCTGCCACTCTATCTCTATTTTTTCTTCTTTTACCTTCTCCACTGTTTGTTCCACCGGCTCAATCGATTCTACCGGTTCTTCTTTGACAGATTCCGAGGATGTCTCATTTTCAAGAACAGGATTTGCCAGAAGCTGCTCCTGGATATAACTCTCCAGCTCCTGCGTATTAAACTGGAGAATTTGTATCGCCTGAATCAATTCAGGCGTCATCACTAACTTTTGTGACTGTTCAATTGTTAATCCATATCCAAGTTTCATAGATCCCTCTGTGCAAAAAAATAAATACACATATCAAAATATATGTTGAATCTGCTCTTTGTCAATCAATTTTGACAAAAGCTCCGGGAGTTTTCAATTCATTTGTTGAAAATGCACACGCAATTTCAATTAGATTACTCTTATCCTTATGCAATTTCTTGCAATAATTATACCATTTTATTTCAAATTTGGAAAGCCCAATTGCCTTAAGGCTTCGAACAAAATAATATTGGCTGAGTTTGAAAGATTCAGTGACCGAAGTCTTGTATCCTTACTCATTGGTATTCTAACTGTCTTACTTTGGTTTTCTTCGACAAAGTTCTTTGGCAATCCAGCCGTTTCTTTACCGAATACCAGCATGTCACCATCCTTATATGCAACTTCCGAGTAAAGCTGCTTCCCTTTGGTTGTTGCAAGATACATGTTCCGATCGCCATATTTTTCCAAGAAATCCTTCAGACTCTTATGAACTTCCAGATTCACAAACTGCCAGTAGTCAAGGCCTGCTCTTTTGACACTTTTATCATCTATAGAAAACCCTAATGGCTCCACTAAATGCAGTACACTTCCGGTTGCCGCACAAGATCTTGCTATATTACCCGTATTAGGTGGTATTTCAGGTTCAACAAAAACAATATGTATTGGCATAATTTCACCTCCTGTCTTATATATAATATATTTTTTTTCACTTTTTATAAAGACAAATTTTCTGTTTTGTTATATAATTTTATAATTAGCATTTAAGGAGGATTTTATGAATACAGTTAAGGTTGGTCTTATGGGTTTTGGAAACATTGGAACTGGTACCTATAAAACCTTGGAAATGAACAAGACAACAATTGCGAAAAACGCAGGTGTGAATATTGAAATTACAAAAATACTTGAAAAGGATGTTGACAGAAAAAGAGATGTGACTGTTTCAAAAGATCAGTTTACTCAAAACCCGAATGATATTTTTATGGATCCTGATATTTCAATTGTAATTGAATTGCTTGGGGGAATTGAACCCGCAACCTCACTCATGCTTGAAGCAATGAAACACAAAAAACATGTAGTGACTGCCAACAAAGCGGCTGTAGCAGCTAATTATGATCTGCTTGTAAATACAGCAAGGGAAAATGATGTTGAATTCCGTTTTGAAGCGAGTGTAGGCGGAGGCA
>JAENWI010000522.1 GCA_016650115.1 Peptostreptococcaceae bacterium
GAACTACGGACACTTTGAATTTAAGAATAATAAGTACTCAACATACAATAGAAGGGTTCATTTTACACCAATTTGGTACCCTGATGGCAACTATAAAGTATATGCAGAAATTATTGATATGTGGACACCTGATGGTATGTTGAGAATCAATTTGGTAGAAGAAGTCATGATCAACGGGAACTTGTATCAAGATTGGCATATAGGTCCCAAATAGGAGGAATACTTATGGCAATAAATCCAGCTACACTAAAATTAGCTTTTAAAATTGTTACCAGTGCTGCATCAGATGAAAAAACAAGACAGGTTATTTTAATAGCCTGTCTTGTTCCATTTATAGTTGTTTTATTAGTCTTGTCATCCCCATTTGCAATATTTTTTTCAACAATTGGTGATGGTACAAACAATGATTCTGTGACTGTTATGAATGTAATGCTTGAATTGAAAAAAGAATTTGTTGAAAAGATTCATATTGAACAAAACGATCTCTCGGTAGATGGAATTCATACAATTATTATGGGAAGTGAAGACAATAGCATTATTGATAATTCATCAGATGTGTTAATTGTGTTTGCAGCTAAGTATAACGTTACCGATGAGGATGCAGAACAACTAGCGGTATTAACTGAGAAACAAGTTGAAAAACTAAGAAAAGTCTTTTGGAACATGAACACCATACATTCAGAAATTGAAAGCATCTCAGAAAAAGTAACTCATACAACAACTGATGGAAAAGGAAATACCATTGAAGAGACTAAGACCATAACAACAAAAGTCAAAACGATTTACGTTGATTGTTTGTCTGCGGATGAACTGGCTTCAGTTTATAATTTCAACAGTGTTCAAATCAGAGTAATGGATGAAATGAAGAAGAGTGGTCTAGGGCTATTGGTAACAAATAATGAGAATCTGTTCTTATCTAGAGAGCAGATTGAAGAAATCAAATCTTCTATTCCAGACGGAATGACAATTGAAAGAAAGGAAATGGTTGAAATTGCAAAGAGTATTGTAGGTAAAGTAAATTACTTCTGGGGTGGCAAAAGTAATGCAATTAATTGGGACAA
>JAENWI010000350.1 GCA_016650115.1 Peptostreptococcaceae bacterium
AAAACATATGCAACTTATGTAAATGGATGACCAATGCCTGATCACCTCTCTCTCCCCACAAGACAGGTATGAACACAATAGGAAAAGAGCGCATATATTCAATGATATATTGTGCCTTGACCACTTGGCTTTGATCGAGGTTCATCATGTTTCTGATTGAAACTGTTGCCTTTTGTATATATGCATACTGATTGGTAGGGTTTTCGAGTTTTGGAACAGAAACCAAGGAGGAGGGGTCAGCATCCTTAAAGATTGCATGTAGGTATTTCACAGCTATGGTGGCTTTTTCTACCCTATCCTCATCAGTCTTTACTTTTCTACGGGTTCTGTACGCAAAACTACCAATCGCATCTTCTTCCTTCAGGATTATTTCAGAAAAGGACATCTGTAGTAGTGTAGCCAGCTTTAAAAGATATGCAGGACGAGGCATTTTCGCACTCTTCAGCCATTGGGAGACACTCTCTCGAGAGACCCCCAAGGATTCGGCAAGGTTTGCTTGGATCATCCCAAGCTCTTCCATTTTGTTTTTCATTGCAGTGACATTTAGCTTTTTCATCTAAGGTCAGTGTATCTTCAGTTGTCAACTTATGTCAACCAAATAAGTAAAATTTTCTATCCTGAAGTCTTTATTTGTGTACATCATTGTAACTTCACTTAGCAATTGGGTGGGAACCCAGTACATTGAAAGGAAGATTGTGAAAATCAGTAGCTGATTCCGTAACTCATATTTTATCCAAATATTTGGATAAAGGGCATCGTATCATGGCAGTAAAGCTGAAAGACATTGCAGAAAAGAGTGGAGTCTCCATCTCAACAGTATCCAGGATTCTCAGCAATGATACTTCACGCAAGAGTAAGCAAGAGACAATTGATAAGGTGGTGCAGATAGCACGTGGTATGGGCTACTTTGAACAAAGGGCCTTTGCCCATCTCTAGGCTCTTCTCTTCAGGTTTTTACGCTGGGGTGTATCTTCACCTCTGACCATGAAAGCTTTCTTTCCCCTTTCTTCTTCCAGATCCTTGCAGGCATTGAAGACCATGTCTTTTCAGAGACCAGCTCCTACACCAACCCTTTTAATGCGATCAGGTTCTTCAAGGAGTGTCTGCGCCATGAGATTTACTAGGGAACTGAGGGACAATCTCCTCTCCGGTGCTACTCTTTTTGGGATAAAAATTCAATTGCCTGTAGATTCTTCTGATTTGGCAGAGCCTGTTTGTCCTCTCATATATTTATCTGTTAAGACAAAATGTATCTCATAAAAGTATATACTAGTATTTCCTTACCAGGGCCCTTACTGGGAACCAAGTCATCAATTGATTAAAACATATCATTGCTACATACGATTTAGCCCAATAAACTAATACTATAAGAAGAGAAATTCTCCTATACAGCATTTGTATGAGAAATAAGGAAGGACATCACGCTAAAACGCATACGAATTTTTGGAGACTCCATATTGAAAGGGGTAATATACAACAAATCCAGCAACCAGTACTCTATATTGGAAAATTCTCCTATCATAGGCCTGAGTCAAGCATATGGGTTGGACATCCATAACAGTTCAATGTTTGGCAGTACTATCAGCAAAGGGATAAAATTGCTCCAACGATCTATCGACCGAGGGCTTTCCTGTGAAATTGCACTGGTAGAATACGGCGGCAAT